>NZ_JBOICG010000569.1:0-9782 GCF_050739995.1 Pseudomonas sp.
GTACTCAGGGCCCTCAGGATCTTCGCGAGCAAGCCCGCTCCCACAGGGGATCTCATTTCAAGGCTCTCTCTACGGCGTCGGTGACTGCTGTGGGGGAGGCCAGTTGCATCTCGCGGCTGGCAATCTCCACCGCCACTTGCACGGTGCTGGCGCGGGTCAGGCGTTCGCCGCTGGCAAGGTCGGTGATCAGGTAGTTGACCTTCAAGCGGTTCTCCCATTCCACCAGGCTGGCCCGCACATTGATGGTCTGGCCGAACACGGCGCCGCGTACGTAGCGCAGTTGCAGGTCGATCACCGGCCAGGCATAGCCGGACTCAAGCATCGCCGTGTAGTTGTGGCCGATTTTGTCCAGCAACGCACAGCGCGCCACTTCCAGGTACTTCACGTAGTGCCCGTGCCAGACGACGTTCATGGTGTCGATGTCGAAAAACGGCACGAGGATTTCAGTGTCGCAGTGCAACACGCCCGAGCTACGCATGCAGCCTCCAGTGTTGCTCGGCGATGCGTGTGAGGCACAGGCGCAGCTCGCCTTCCAGGGCGCGGTCTTCGATGACGGGCGGGAAGTCCTTGGCCAGCTCGATGTGCATGGCGGCCAACGCGGGTGGTAATGGACGAGCGTCTTCGGCCTGGGCACGCAACCACACGCCCTGGTTGGCCGCGAGCAAGGTGGCGGCGGCGACCTGTTCGGTCAGCTCCAGCACGCGGATCGCATCGCGGGCGGCGATGGTGCCCATGCTCACCTTGTCCTGGTTGTGGCACTCGGTGGAGCGTGAGAACACGCTGGCCGGCATGGTGTTTTTCAACGCTTCGGCGGTCCAGGCACTGGTGCCGATCTGCACCGCCTTGAAGCCGTGGTTGATCATGGCGCGGTCCGCCGGCGCACCGGACAGGTTGCTCGGCAGGCCATGGTTGTAACGCACGTCCACCAGCAGCGCGAGCTGGCGGTCGAGCAGGTCCGCGACGTTGGCCACCAGGGTCTTGAGGCTGTCCATGGCAAAGGCGATATGCCCGCCGTAAAAGTGCCCGCCGTGCAGCACGCGTTCTTCTTCAGCATCGATGATCGGGTTGTCGTTGGCACTGTTCAGTTCGGTTTCGATGAACGAGCGCAGCCAGCTCAGGCTGTCGGCCAGCACGCCGAGCACGTGGGGCGCGCAGCGCAGCGAGTAGCGGTCCTGCAGGCGATGCAGTGGCGCGGTCGGCGCATCGATCGCCAGGTCCTTGCGCAGCCAGGCGGCCACTTGCATCTGCCCCGGGTGTGGCTTGGCGGCGAACAGGCGCTCGTCGAAGTGTTCCGGGTTGCCTTGCAGCGCCACCACGTTCAGCGCGGTGATGCGCGTGGCCAATTGCAGCAGGTAGTCGGCGCGGGCGAAGGCCAGGCAGGCCAGGCCGGTCATCACGGCTGTGCCGTTCATCAGCGCCAAGGCTTCCTTGGGGCGCAACACCAGCGGTTCCCAACCCAGCTCACGGTGCACGTCCGCAGCCTGGCGGCGTTCACCACGGAACATCACTTCGCGCTCGCCGGACAGGGTCGCGGCCACGTAGGACAGAGGTGTCAGATCACCGCTGGCGCCTACCGACCCCTCTTCCGGGATCAGCGGCAGTACGTCGTGTTCAAGGAACGCATGCAGACGCTCCAGCAACTCCACACGCACGCCGGACACACCGTGGCACAGCGACTGCAAGCGCGCCGCCAGCACTGCACGGGTAGCTTGTGCATCAAGCAGCTTGCCCAGCCCGCAACCGTGGAAGGTGTACAGGTGGCGCGGCAACGCTTCGACGTGCTGCAAGGGCACCGCCACCACGCAGGAGTCGCCGTAGCCGGTGGTCACGCCGTAGATCACGCCTTCCTTGTCCAGCAGCGAGTCGAGGAACTGCGCGCCCTTGGCGATGCGCTGGCGGTACGCGATGTCGTTTTGCAATTGCGTGGGCGCCTGACGGTTGGCCAGGGCCAGCACGTTTTCAATGCGCAAAGGGCGTTCGCCAAAGGTTACCGGCTCAATATGCGTCGTCATCGGTCTTCCAGAAAGGGTAAAAGTTGAACCATTGTTGGGGCGCTTCCAGACAGAACTGGCCCATGCGTGCGGCGTAGCGTGCGGTCCACAGGGCGATGACCTGTTCGCGGGTGCTGCGCTTCCATTCGATCAATTGCGCGAAGGGCTCGATCGTCAGGCGATAGCGACCGTTGTGCTTCAGGCACATCAGCAGGTTGACCGGGCATTTGAGCAAGCCGGCCAGCAGCCATGGGCCTTGGGGGAAGGCGGCATCATGTCCAAGAAAATCCACCCGCACCCTGCGCCCGCCGTGCAGCGGCACACGGTCGCCGGCAATCGCCAGCCACTCGCCGTCGTCCAGGCGCTGGCTGAGCAGGAGCATGGTGGCCGGGTCCAGTTCGCTGACCTGGATCAAGCGCAGATGGGTCGCCCCGGCTTCGCCCAACAGGCGGTTGAATTGTTCGGCGTGCTTGGTGTGCACCAGCACGTTCATGGTGACTTGCTCACCCAGCTCCGCCAGTGCGCGGCACACTTCGAGATTGCCCAAGTGCGCACCCACCAGCATCTGCCCACGGTCGCCGCGCAGTTGCCCGCGCAACTGCGCGGGGTCGTTGATTTCGATCTGCTCGATACACAGCTTGCCGTTCCACACGTCGAGCTTATCGAGCAAGGAGTCGGCGAAGGCCATGAACTGGCCGAACACGCTTTTATGGGTGGGCCTCAATTCATCGCGACCGCTCCAGCCGGCCAGGCGCTGTTGGTATTCCCAGGCGCTCTGGCGTGCCGTGCGGCCGAACAGGAAGAAGTACAACACGATGCCGTACAGCAACGGGCTCAGCAGGCGGCGGCCAAGTACCTTGGCCGCGAGGGCGGTGAGTTTCATCAGCCAGAAGCTGCCGCGCTCTTCGCGGTCGGCCCAATGTTTGTGGCTGTCGCTCATGCTTGCCACCGTCGCCACAGGATCATCGGTGCGCGCACCAACATGCCGAAGAACAATCGCGTGTGCATGGCCGAGATACGCACGTTGTCGCGGAACAGGCGGAAGTGCGACAGGCCGTCGGTGGGGTAATGCACCTTCGTCGGCAGCCAGCGCATCGGCTGGTTGCGCCAGGCCAGGCGTACCAGGATGTCCGAGTCAAAATCCATGCGTGTACCGATGTAGGCCGTGTCCATCAGGGCCAGCGTGGGCGCCAGTGGGTACACGCGAAAGCCGCACATCGAGTCGCGAATCTGCAGCGACAGGGTGTTGATCCACACCCACACGTGGGTCAGGTAGCGTGCGTACAAGCGGCCCTTGGGCACGCTCTCATCGTATTCGGGATAGCCGCAGATGATGGCGGTTGGATGGGTGCGCGAGGCATCGAGAAAGGCTTCTACTTCACGCAGGTCATGCTGGCCGTCGGCGTCCACTTGCAGGGCATGAGTGAAGCCCAGGCGTGCGGCCTCGCGGAAACCGGCCATGACCGCGCCGCCTTTGCCCTGGTTGCTCGGCAAGGTCAGCAAGGTGACCTTTTTCAGCGTCGCCAGCTGTGCCAACACTGCGGCACAGGACGGGCTGCTGCCGTCATCCACCAACAGGCAGGGCAAGCCGCTGTCCAGCAAACTGCGGACCACGGCCGGCACGGCGGCTTCGTGGTTGTAGACCGGGATCAGGGCGCAGGGGTTATGCATGGGCGGGATCTCCTGAGAGACCGAGCTGCCTGCATCGCAGGCAAGCCAGCTCCCACATTTGAGCGTGTTCACCCGTGTGGGAGCGGGCTTGCCCGCGATTGAGCGCGAAGCGCTCACCAGATCTATACACGCGCAGCCTCCAATTGAATTCGCCCGCTGGAGCAGGCCGCAACGCCGTTGCGGTAGGCGAAATACAACTTGCTGCGTTCCTGATCGAAGCGCAGGTGCAGCTCGATCTGGTCGCCGGGGCGCACCAGTTGCTGGAACTTGAGCACTTCCATGCCGGCAAATGTCGTCGGTAAGTCCAGCAACTGTTGGCCCAGGTTGAACGCCCATTCCACCTGCACCACGCCCGGCAGTACCGGTGTGACTGGGAAGTGGCCACTGAAATAGGCCAGGTCCGGCGGGATGCTCAGTTGCAGGGTCCATTCGCCTTCGGCTTCGACCTGTTCCAGTAATTCCGGCGCTTTCGGCCGAGGAGCCATCAGCAATGCCTCGACGTGCGCCTGAGGCAGTTTGCCTTGGCTGTTAAGGGGAAGCTGCCTCAGGAACCGCCAGCGGCGGGGCAACGCCAGCGCCTCGCAATGTTCGCTCAAGTGTTCGCGCAGGGTTTGCGTCACCATGCGGCGGCCCTGATTGCGCAAGGCGTGCAGGCCGTCGGCACTCAGCACCACCAGCGCGCCGAGGGAGGCACGGTTTTCCTGCACGACGCCCAGACGGGTTTCGGCGACCCACGGGTGGGTCATCAGCGCCTGTTCCAGCATGGGCAGGGAGATACGTTTTTCTTCCAGCTTGACGATGCGATCCAGGCGGCCGAGCAGCTCGAAGCGACCATCGGCGTGGATGCGCGCAGCGTCGGCAGTCTGTTCGATATGCCCGGCCGGCAGATAGGGCGAAGCGATGCGCAGGGCGCCGTCGGCATCCTGGCTCAATTGCACATCGGCGAATGGCTGCCACGGCTGTGCACCTTGGCGCCAGGCGATGCCGCCGGTTTCCGAGCTGCCGAGAATTTCCGTCGGCCATTGCTGCAAGCGGTCGTACAGTTCACCGGCGGCCTCGATGGGCAAGGCGCCGCCGGACGAAAATACCCGGGATACCTGGCGTAGAGCGGGCCAGTCGAGGTTGTCGCCCATGCGCTTGAGCAGCGCCGGGCTGGCGACCCAGGCAAATTGCGGGTGCTCGCGGCTGGCGCGCTGCAAGTCTTCGGGGAAGGCCAGTTGCCGACGCACAAAGCGGCGTCCGGCGTACAGCGGCCATAGCACGCGGAACAGCAAACCGTAGATATGTTGGGTGGCAACGCTGCCAATGATGCAGGCGTCTTTGAGGTCCGCACCCCACAGGGCTTCCAGGGCCTCAACTTCGTTGGCCAGCTGGCGCAGGCTTTTGTCGATACGCTTGGGCTCGCCGCTGGAGCCGGAGGTGCACAGGCTCAGTTGGCAGGTGTCCAGGTCGAGTGGGGCAGGGCTCAATGGCGCTTGATACAACGCGTCGAGATCAGTTGCCTCAACCAGCCAGGCATCCACCGAGTCGTCCCAACGTTGACGGGTCTGGGGTTGCAGGTCGGCAGGCAGCAGCACGCTGACCCCGGCACGCCAGGCGCCCAACAAGGCAATCGCCAACTGGCCTGCATCTTCCAGATGTACGGCCAGGCGCTGGATGCCACGCGCTTGCAGGCCCGCCGCCAGGCTCAGGGCTTGTGCCTGGAGCTGGACGTGACTCATCAGCGGCTCGGTGGTCACCCAACGCTGCTCCAGCGGCTCAAGCAGCAAGTGCTCAAGTTTCAAACCCTTCATACGCGGCCTCGAACCCTTTGTCGTACCAGCCATTCCACGGCAAACAGCAGCCCCATCAGCCCGTAGGCGATCAGGCCGTTGTACAACGTCCACCAGCTCAGCGGCGCCCACAGCGTGAGGGCGGCGGCCAGTAGGCCATTACACAGAAAAAACACACTCCACACCACGGTGACCTGGCGCGTATATACCACCGCTTTGGGCGGCAATTCGGGGTCGGTCATGCGCGCCAGGCGTTCGACCATCGGCGGGCCGTATTTCAGGCTCAGGCCGAACAGCGTCAGCATGAAGGCGCTGACCAGGCTCGGGTACCAGCGCAGCCACTGCGGGTTATCGAACCAGGCCAGCAACAGGCAAAACACAATCACCGCCCCAGCCATCCAGCGACTGCCGGGGCGTCGTGCCGAAGTGAGTGCGCGCAACAGCCACAGGCCACCCAGCAACAGGCCGAACTGCCAGGGCGCAAAGTGCTCGGTGCCGTAATACACCGCGAAGGGGTACAGCAGCCCTACCAGCAACAGGCCAAGGCCAATCAACCGGCTCATGCGGCAGGTGTGACCAGACGGTACACCGCCTCAACCACGTCGTTCACGGTGCGTACCGCCTTGAATTCTTCGGCGGCGATTTTCTTGCCGGTCTGGCGCTTGATATGGTCGATCAGGTCCACGGCATCGATGCTGTCGATTTCCAGGTCCTGGTACAGGTTGGCGTCGAGGGTGACGCGTTCGGCAGGCAATTCAAACAGTTCCACCAAGGCATCGCGCAGGGTGTTGAAAATATCGTCACGAGTTTGCATGGTCCGGTCTCAAGCTGCCTGTCTGGCCGTGACGAATGCCGCAAGGCTGGCCACGTTGGTGAAGTGATTACGGGTGTCCTTGGCGTCGGCATCGATCTTGATGCCGTACTTTTTCTGGATCGCCAGGCCCAACTCAAGGGCATCGACCGAGTCCAGGCCCAGGCCTTCGCCGAACAGGGTCTGTTCACTGCCAATGTCGTCAACGCTGATATCTTCCAGGCCCAGGGCCTCGATGATCAGCGTTTTTATGTCGTGCTCAAGGCGTTGTTGGTCGCTCATCTTCGGCGAGCTCCTTAATGAAATAGTGGTGCAGGTGATCGTTGAGCTTGCGTGAAGCCTGGGGCGCGCGCCCAAGGGCTGCAAACGCTTGTGGTTCTATATCGGCACCCACGCGCAAACTGAAGTGCACGCGGCATTTGGGGATGCGATACCAGGGTTCGGCCTTGGTCAGGGTGGTGGGGCTGACCTTGATCACCACGGGGGTGATGATTGTCGCACCGCGCAGCGCAATGGCAGCGCCGCCGCGATGAAAGGCGGGCGCCATGCCGGGTGGGGTGCGGGTGCCTTCGGGAAAGATGATCAGGGTCTGGCCTTCGCGCAGGGCATCGGTTGCGGCATCAAGCATTTCGGCGCTGCCATCATTGCTGATATAGCCGGCCTCATGCACCGGGCCACGGGTAAAGGGGTTTTGCCACAGGCTCTGCTTGACCACGCAGTTGGCCTGGCGCACCAGGCCGATCAAGAACACCACGTCGATCAGCGACGGGTGGTTGGCGATGATCATCTGGCCTGGGCGACCGAGTTTGTCGGCGCCCTCGACGCTATAGGTCAATACGCCGGCTTTTTGCATCAACTGGATAAAGAACCAGAACAACTTGCTGATGGTGTGGCGTGCGCGGCGCCGATGTGTTTCGGCGCTGCCCGGCAGGCAGCCGAGCAGCGGAAACACCAGCAATCGCAGGCACAGTCCGCCCACACCGAACAGCGCGAAGCTGGCGGCGGTGGCGAACAGGCGCCAGTAGTAGGCGTCCCGTGGTTTATGGGTCAGGGCTTGCGTTGCCAGTTCCATACACGGTTCTTCCAGGCATGTTGGCAGGCGACCTGTTCGGTGAGCAGGGTGCGCAGCAGGTTCAGGGCGTGGGGCCACGGTTGGGTCGTACTGAGTTGGACAGTGTCGGTGGTGAGTTCCAGCTGCCACTCGTCGCCCGGTGTCAGCAGCAGGCCGAGGGCGTAGGGGAACGGTACGTCGTGGATCCAGTCGGCATAAGCCTGCGGCGGCTGTTCTTCGGTGATCACCAGCAGCACGGCCGGTGCGCCTTCATTGAGTAGCGCGGCGGCTTCCACCAAACCGTGCTCCAGGCCATCGCCAGCGGCGGCGAGGGCGGTCATTTCGCAGGTCTCGTTGCGCAGGATCGACCACAGGCCAATCACCGCGTTATGCACCGACAGGCTGAACTGGGTTGGCGACAACGGCTGGTCATTGGCCAGGTCGCTGAGGATGTCGAGGGTGCGCGGGGTCTCGCCGTGGCGGGAGATAAAGACCAGTGGCAGGTCCTGCAAGCCCTCGGCCAGCGGCCAGCCCACGCTGAACGCCATGCGCGCCAGGCGGCCCAGGCGTCGGCGCTGCATGGCCGGGAGGAATGATACGTCGGGGCAGGCTTCGCTGACGGGCAGCAACACCGGGTCCTGGCACCATACGCGCCAGTCGTCCGCAGTCTCCAGGCCAGGAGCCCAGGCGCGCCATTGGGCGATGTTGAAATTGATCACTGAGAAGTTATCCCGCCCCTGCGGGCTTCCATGTGCGGCTGCTGGCCCCGAATACCGGGGCAGGGAACAATGGCCGAATGGCGCGCATTATCCCGGTGACGTGGGGTTCTAGCAAACTTTGGTAAAGAATTGTGCACGGTCGATTACAAAATAGTCGGGAAGATTTACAGATTGTCCTTTACCTGCGGGCGAGTTGGATCGTCGGACGCTTCCCTTTCATTTGTACGTGATGCGCTATAGCCAACCTGTAATGCAGCGGTGCATGGATGAACGAGGTAGCTAACAGGCGCTTTTGCCCTCTACACTCGGACATTCATTGATACACGGAGGTTTTTCCATGCGGCGCGTGGTGTTCAATCAGAAAGGCGGTGTGGGCAAGTCCAGCATTGCCTGCAACCTGGCGGCGGTCAGCGCCAGCGAAGGCTATCGAACCCTGTTGGTGGACCTCGATGCACAAGCCAACTCAACCCAGTACCTCACTGGGCTGACCGGCGACGATATCCCCATGGGGATCGCGGATTTTTTCAAGCAAACCCTGTCTTCCGGGCCGTTTTCCAAGAAAAACCAGGTGGATATCTACGAAACACCCTTCGACAACCTCCACGTGATCACCGCCACCGCAGAGTTGGCGGACTTGCAGCCCAAGCTCGAGGCCAAGCACAAGATCAACAAGCTGCGAAAACTGCTGGATGAGCTGAGCGAGGATTACGACCGCATCTACCTGGATACGCCGCCTGCCTTGAACTTTTATGCGGTTTCGGCGCTGATTGCCGCTGATCGTGTGTTGATCCCTTTCGATTGCGACAGCTTCTCGCGCCAGGCGCTGTATGGCCTGCTGCGTGAAATCGAAGAGTTGAAGGACGACCACAACGAAGGCCTCGAAGTGGAAGGCATCGTGGTCAACCAGTTCCAGGCCCGGGCGAGCTTGCCCCAGCAGATGCTCGATGAGTTGATTGCAGAAGGCTTGCCGGTGTTACCGGTGTACCTGGCCAGCTCCGTGCGTATGCGCGAGTCGCACCAGGAGAGCAAGCCGCTGATCCACCTGGACCCACGGCATAAGCTGACGTTGCAGTTTGTGGAATTGCATAACCTGCTGGAAAACGCGTGATCTGAAAGGCAACGCGGACCAGAATTTGAAATGCGACCAGTGTGGGAGCTGGCTTGCCTGCGATGGCAGTGTTGAATTCACTACAGCTATTGCAGGCAAGCCAGCTCCCACATTTGACCGCGTTAAACGCCCTGGCTGCGCAACCAGCTCAACAACTGCGGCAACGGAAACGCCCCGCTCTGGCGCGCTACTTCGCGGCCGTTCTTGAACAAAATCAAACTGGGGATCGAGCGAATGCCCAGTTGCGCCGACAACTGCTGATTGGCCTCGCTGTCGAGCTTGGCCAATCGGCACTTGCCCTCCAACTGCCCAGCCGCCTGTTCAAACACCGGTGCAAACGATTTACATGGCCCGCACCAGTCGGCCCACACATCCACCAGCAACGGCAAATCGCCCTTGATCTGGCTGGCGTAATCGCCTTGTTTCAGCTCAAACGGCTTGTTTAACAAGACCGGCTGCTTGCAGCGCCCGCATTTGGGCGCATCACCCAAGCGTTCGCCGGGGATGCGGTTGAGGCCGTTGCAGTGGGGGCAGGGGATGACAAGAGGTTCGGACATGTTGGGCTCCTGAAAATGGCCAATAGGCTCTATCTGGAGCCAGCGCTGATATTTATCAAGGTAAACGCAAGCCCGCTCACTACAAAGACAGGTGCGCCAGAT
>NZ_JBOICG010000570.1:0-3610 GCF_050739995.1 Pseudomonas sp.
GGTTGATGCTGACACCGCCGTACACCGCGTAAGTGGTCAGCGGCAGGTGCTGGGCGTACTCGGCGACGCTGGCGTGAACCTGCTCGGCCAGCTCGCGAGTCGGGCACAGGATCAGCGCACGGGCCGAGTTGGCGGCGACTTTCGGCCCTTCCATGGTCAGCAGTTGCAGAAGCGGCACGGCGAAACCGGCGGTCTTGCCGGTGCCGGTCTGGGCTGCGGCCATCAGGTCGCGACCCGCCAGCACCGCCGGAATGGCTTGCGCCTGCACCGGCGTCGGGGTCTGGTAGCCAAGCGTCTCAAGGGCGCGCAGCAAGGGTTCGATCAGGCCAAGGGTGGCGAAAGTCATGTGTTTACCGTAGGAAAAATTCAGCGCAAGGGCGTAATGCGCGGCAGTTTACCTTATTTCCGGCTTCGGCTTGCGCCACTGGGGCAGGCTGATCAGCAGCACGGCGCTGATAATCACCAGCATCGCCAGGGCTTCTTCCATGCCAATGGTCTCGCCGACGAACACGATCCCGAGCAATACCGCCACTGCCGGGTTCACATAGGCATAGCTGGTCGCCGCCGCCGGGCGCACATGCTTGAGCAGATACATATAGGCATTGAAGGCGATGATCGAGCCGAACACGGCCAGGTAAGCCAGGGCCAACCAGCCCTCGATCGGTGGCACCGCGTGCAGACGCTCGCCGGTCAGCGCGCTGCCCACCAATAGCAAGACACCGGCGATGATCATTTCCGCCGCACTGGCCATGGCGCCCGCCGGCAACGGAAGGTGCTTGCTCCACACCGAGCCAAACGCCCAGGAAGCGGCGGCAAACAGCAGCAACATCGCACCGGTCGGGCTCGATTGCAGGTTGGAGCCCATGTTGAGCATGGCGATGCCGATAATCCCCAACACCACCCCAGCCCATTCCAGACGCGTATTACGCGCGCCCCAGAAATAGCCGCACAGCAAGGTGAACAACGGCACCGTCGCCACCGCCAACGCCGCCACGCCGGACGCTACCCCCGTGTGCTCGGCCACCGTCACCGCGCCATTGCCAAAGGTCAGCAGCAAAATGCCGATCTTGGCCGCCGCCTTCCACTGCACCCAGGTCGGCGCAGGCGCCCCGCGCCAGCGCAAGAAGCCATACATCGCCAACCCGGCCACCAAAAAGCGAATCCCGCCCAGCATCAACGGCGGCCAGTACTCCACGCCAATTCGAATCACCAGGTAGGTGGAACCCCAAATCACATACAACGCAAAAAAGGCGGCGATCAACGGTAAGGGAAAGCGACGTGGGCCAGGCATTGGGCGGCTCTATGGCAGGAGATGGGAGGCTTATTCTAAAAAAGCAGGTCGATAAACATAAGTTACAAAACCTGTTTAAAACGCCAATACACTTTTCAAAGCATGGTTATGAAGGCTATAAACCGTGTATTCGAAAGCCACGGATTCACAGAGCCTTATCATGGACAAATACGACAGAATGCTCCTCAGCGCCCTGCTCGAAGACGGCCGCGCCTCCTTTGCACAACTGGCCCGCACGGTGAACCTCTCTGCCCCCGCCGTGGCCGAGCGCGTGGCCAAGCTGGAAGCCAGCGGGGTGATCACCGGGTATCAGGCCAAGGTGGATCTGTCCAAGGTGGGGTTGCCGATTCAGTGCGTGATTGAACTGCGGCTGACCAATCACGGTAGCCAGAAGGTGTATGACGCCTTGGCGGAAATCCCCGAACTGACCGAATGCCACCGGGTGACCGGTGACCCGTGCGTGATCATGCAAGCAGCGGTGGGCTCGATGCCGGAGTTGGAGAGCTTGATCAACCGGGTGGCGAAGTTCGGGTTCAGCAAGACCTCGATTATCTTGTCGAGTGCGATAGCGCGGCGGGTGCCGTTGGGGCAGTTGGAGGGCAAGAATGGTGGTTAAACACGGTAAGGTGGTCAGCCTCAGTCACCCTATCAGCCCACGTATTCCGTTATGGCCGGGCGATCCCCCCGTGGCGTTCGAAGACGTCGCTTCGCTGGAAAAGGACGGCTATTTCCTGCGGCGCTTCAGCATGGGTGAACACAGTGCCACGCATATGAATGCACCGAACAGTTTTTATGCCGATGGGATGGGAATTGAAGATTATCAACCAGAAGACCTGATACGACCGGCGGTGGTAATAGATGTGCGCGGTAGAACCCAGGGCAATCCGGATTACGAAGTCGGCCCGCAGGATATTGAAGACTGGGAGCGCCAGCATAGGCCAATCGAACCGGGCTCGGTGGTGTTGATCTATACGGGCTGGCAAAACCTTTGGACTGACCCGGCGACGTTTTTCGGGCAGGATGCGCAAGGCCCCCACTTTCCGGGCATTAGCGAGGCAGCGATCCGACTCTTGCTTGAGCAACGCCAGATTGCCGGCGTGGGAATTGATACCCACGGGGTTGATTCGGGGCAGAGCACTGCATTTGCGACGAATCGTGCTGTGCTGGCCGGGGATGGGATTGTGTTGGAGTGCCTGACCAACCTCGACCAACTGCCGGTCAAAGGCGCCACATTAGTAATCGGTGTACTGGCACTGGAAGGTGGTTCGGGCTCACCCGCATCGGTGATAGCGTTTATCCCCTGACGACGCCATCGCAGGCAAGCCAGTTTGCACAATTGAACGCGATCACCTGTGGGAGCCGGGCTTGTTCGCGATGACACCAGTTGCTTCAACGCGGCTGTGAGCGCTGGACAATCAAATCGACAATCTGCTTGATCGTGGTGATGTGATCCCAGTCAGCCTGAGTGGCTTGCAGGTTGAACTGCCATTTGATCTGCATGACGAAGCAGGTCAGGTCGTCATCAATGATCTTGAAGTCGCGGATGAAATCCGTTTGTTCCGTCACCTGGCTTCGGTCGATGAAGCCAATGATGTCGACGAATAGTTGAATCACCTTTTCGCTGATCTCGGCCCTGGTCAGATTACCGTCCATGTCTTGCCTCATAGACACACTTACCAATACTGATTAAATCAAAGATGGCCAGTCCTGCAGCAACGAAGGGAATGCCTCGCCCGATAATGCCAAATACCCGGACTGTGCCAAACGTTGCCTTAGCCATCCTAGCCATTGTGGGCTGTCTGATCAGCGTGCGAGGGAAAAAGCGCATGCCAATGAGGCTGGCCAGGTTAGTCGTCCTGCTGGAACCCACGTGAACCCAAGTACCCACGGCTATCTTGCTGATTGGTATGCCTGCCGATGCGGTGACAAATGTTGCTGCCGTTAGCCCGTAGTGCTCCTGGGTGCATTTCCAGAGGTCCTCGGCCATGGTGTTTGGAGCCTTCGAATCGGCATGAATGGGTTTAAGCAGGTGATAACTGCCGCCACCGCTAATACCTGGGGAGTACGGTAGTGCCATGACCGCCGGACAACTTGCCATCGTGTTACCCAAATGAAACGCCAGGCTAGAGGTTGAGCCTAGATCAATACGATTTAACCCGAGTTCGAGCTGACTTCTCATGATCGCTGTATGAAGATCACTTTCCTGCATGCCTGTAATCCCTGTACGTAAATGGCAGGCGGGATGGTAGGTCGCAAAAAGAGGTGGTAGGCGGATGAAGCGGAAAAACAGAAGGGTCCTAGGCAGCGATAGGATTCTGC
>NZ_JBOICG010000571.1:0-20108 GCF_050739995.1 Pseudomonas sp.
ATAAAATCCCGCCTATCCGTCAGACAGCAGAACTTCTCTCAATTTTTCTCGACTGCTTGCCATCTTTCACCTCGGCGGTTAGGGTTGAGCTTATGAAAACCTCTCACACCCTCATTCAGCTCCGCCAGCACCGCAGCCTGTGCCTCGTCAGCGCACGACTGCCAGGCTGAATCGATCTGCCTCGTCCCCGGTTTTATCCCTAATAAACGCTTTCTGGCAGGCCGCCTCTTCTCGGCCCTACAACAAGGATTCTTCTGATGAGCATGCTCAAAGACCCGTCTTCCAAATACCGCGCGTTCCCCACCATCGACATCCCGGACCGCACCTGGCCGTCGAAAACCATCACCACCGCGCCGATCTGGTGCAGCTCCGACCTGCGTGATGGCAACCAGTCGCTGATCGAGCCAATGGACGCGGTGAAAAAGCTGCGTTTCTGGAAGACCCTGGTAGCCGTTGGCGTGAAGGAAATCGAAGCCTCCTTCCCAGCGGCATCGCAAACCGACTTCGACTTCGTACGCACCCTGATCGAAGACAACCATATCCCCGAGGACACCACCATCCAGGTGCTGACCCAGGGCCGTGAAGACCTGATCGCACGTACCTTCGAGTCCCTGCGCGGTGCCAAAAAAGCCATCGTGCACTTGTACAACGCCACCTCGCCGTCGTTCCGCCGCATTGTGTTCAACCAGGACAAGGACGGCATCAAGGCCATCGCGGTCAACGCGGCCAAGCTGTTCGTCAAATACGCCGCCCAGCAGCCGGAAACCCAGTGGACCTTCGAGTACTCCCCGGAGACCTTCAGCGCCACTGAACTGGAGTTCGCCAAGGAAGTGTGCGACGCGGTGATCGAGGTGTGGAACCCGACACCTGAGCACAAGGTGATCCTCAACCTGCCAGCCACCGTTGAATGTGCCACGCCGAACATCTATGCCGACCAGATCGAGTGGTTCGGTCGCCATATCAATCGTCGTGACAGCGTGATCATCAGCCTGCACACCCACAATGACCGTGGGACTGGCGTGGCCGCCACCGAACTGGGCCTGATGGCCGGCGCAGACCGTGTCGAAGGCTGCCTGTTTGGTAACGGCGAGCGTACCGGTAACGTCGACCTCGTCACCGTGGCACTGAACATGTACACCCAGGGCCTGGACCCGCAGTTGGACTTCTCCGACATCGACGGCGTACGCAAGGTTGTCGAGGAGTGCAACCAGATCCAGGTTCACCCACGTCACCCGTACGTTGGCGACCTGGTGCACACCGCGTTCTCCGGCTCTCACCAAGATGCGATCCGCAAGGGTTTCGCCCAGCAGAAAGACGATGCCCTGTGGGAAGTGCCGTACTTGCCGATCGACCCGGCCGACATCGGCCGCAGCTACGAGGCGGTGATTCGTGTGAACAGTCAGTCAGGCAAAGGCGGCATCGCCTACCTGCTGGAGCAGGAATACGACATCAGCCTGCCGCGTCGCATGCAGATCGAATTCAGCCAGGTGGTGCAGGCCGAAACCGACCGCGTGGGCCTGGAGATGACTGCACCACAGATCTACGCCTTGCTGCAGCGTGAATACCTGCAAGCCAACACCCCGTACGCGCTGGTCAGCCATCGCCTGCAGGAAGAAAACGGCAACAGCTTTGTCGAGGTGGAAGTCTCCGGCAAGGGTCAGGGCGAAACCAACCTGCACTGGAAAGGCAAAGGCAATGGCGCGCTGGAAGCGCTGGTGGCGGGCTTGCCGATTGGTGTGGAGATCATGGACTACAACGAACATGCAATCGGTGCAGGCACCAACGCCAAAGCGGCGGCGTATATCGAGCTGCGCGTGAATGGTGAACGTCCGGTGCACGGCGTGGGGATT
Organism: Pseudomonas sp.; assembly: GCF_050739995.1. Taxonomy (GTDB): domain Bacteria; phylum Pseudomonadota; class Gammaproteobacteria; order Pseudomonadales; family Pseudomonadaceae; genus Aquipseudomonas. Next base: position 1,851 of record NZ_JBOICG010000571.1, read on the forward strand.
GATGAAAACATCACCACGGCGAGCTTCAAAGCGGTGTTCAGTGCGCTGAACCGCTCGTTGAGCCAGTTGGAAGCTAAGGCGGCGTAAACCTGATCGCTGCAATGCAAAAAGCCCCTGAGTTAAAACTCAGGGGCTTTTTTATTAACTATTCGAAATTATACCAAGTGCTTTCCAAGAGGCTTAACGTCTACCTGCTTACCTACTCCAGACATAAATTCTCACGGCATGGATGGAACGTTGAGCTTAGACGCAACCACCCAATGAGCGACCGCAAGGTGAGGAGTACCCTGCATTAATCTCCAAGGGATTGTATTTGCAATAAGCATTGGAGAATCACATGAAACACAGCTATTACTGCAAAAAATCCCCGCAAGAAATCTTCTTTATTGATCCGCAAAAAAATGATCTCGATGAGGGCACTCGCTCATGATTACGATCGTTCCTTCTCATTCAACCAATAATCCTTTTGCCGCGCGCACGCCTGTACCGCAAGCAAGCCCTCAACAGCAAAGGCCAAACGAATGGTCAACGGAAAATAAAGAAAACCTCCCGCCTGCAGACAATAGCGCTCCTGAACGCCTAGGTATAAAAAAAGGGCACACCAAGCTGGCAACGTTCATCTACGAAAAGATGTACACCTCCAAATCGGAAAACGATGATTTTTCCAAAACAATAGCTAAAGAGTATGGCGGCAAGGTAATTACTGCCCCGATGAAAACAATTGATCGAGCATTGACCAAAATAAGTAATGACTACGGTGGAGACATGGGCAAAATCAAAGACCTCACCCGCACGACAGTCATTATCAATAGCGACAAAGTAGACAATGTCGTTTCCGATCTGGAGAAAAAAGGCGGCATCAATATAAAAAGGATTGATGGAAATATAGACCCACTCGGTTACAGCGGCATCAATGCCACCTATAAATCTACGGTCGGCGGCAATTGTGAAATGCAAGTCATCACGCCTGCAATGATCTTCGGAAAGATGAATGCAAGTACCGCCAAATCCATGCTGGGGGAGGACTATTGCAAACGATTGGAAGAAACATCCGGACAAAAAGGAGGTTTGGGGCACAAGTTTTATGAGCAATATCGAACACTTGATCCCAGCAGCACAGAAGCCAAGGACATCGCCCAGCAAAGCAAGAACTACTACGCGGCCATTCGAAGCAGTGAACTTGCCCTCTAAAAGCTAATCCCCCTGATACCTCGCCTGGAAGGTCGAGGTATCAGCAGCTAGCATCACCCCCAATCAGACCAAACGAAACGTGTCGGCGTCCAAACTGGCAGGAAACCGAGTGCGATAATCCACCAGTTCCCCGGCATCCAGACGCACCTGAAAAACCCCATCGGCCTCCCCAGCACTGAGCAATGCCTCCCCCTGGAAATCCAGCACCTGGCTGTCCCCGGTGTAGGTAAAGCCCTTCCCATCCGTACCCACTCGATTCACTGCCGCCACATAGCACAGGTTTTCAATAGCCCGCGCCGGCAGCAGTCGGTTCCAGTGTGAACGCCGCGCACCTGGCCAATTAGCGGTGTACAACAACAGGTCGGTGTCCTGAGCGTCACGGCTCCACACCGGGAAGCGCAGGTCGTAGCAAATCAGCGGGCGAATGCGCCAACCCTTCAACTCGAACTGCACCTGCCGTTCACCCGGTGTGTAGTGGTCGTGCTCGCCGGCCATGCGGAACAGGTGGCGCTTGTCGTAATGCAACACCTCGCCATCCGGCCGTGCCCACAGCAGCCGGTTGCGGTGGCTGCCGTCGGCGGCCTGGATGATCACGCTGCCGGTGATGACGGCGTTGTACTTCGCGGCCTGGGCCTGCAGCCAAAGATGAGTGGGGCCGTGCTCTGGCTCGGCCAGGGTGGACGACTCCATCGAGAAACCGGTGGTGAACATCTCCGGCAATACGATCAGGTCAGCGCCTTTGGCCTGCTCCAGCAGCAGTTCGAAGTGTTCGAGATTGGCCTGACGGTCGTGCCAGGTCAGGCTGGTCTGGACCAGAGCGATATTCAGGTTGGGCAATGTACTCAGATCACGCATAGCTTTTCGGCCGCTTGTTGCAGCGTCTCCTCGCGTTTGGCAAAGCACAGGCGCACCAGGCGCTGGCCTTGGGGTGGTTGCTGGTAGAACACCGAGACCGGGATGGTCGCAACGCCGTGTTCGCGGGTCATCCACAGCGACATGGCGACGTCATCCAGGTCCGGGCGGATCTGCGAGTAATCCACCAGTTGAAAGTATGTGCCGGTCACCCGGGAGAAGCTGAACCGTGACGGTGCCAGCAAGTCGCAGAACAGATCACGCTTGGCCTGGTAGAAGGCTGGCAGTTCGTCGACGTGTTCCGGGTGTTCGGCCATGAAGTCGGCCAAAGCATACTGCAACGGGGTCACGCCGCAGAAGTTGACATATTGATGCACCTTGCGCAGCTCGGCCGTCAGGGCCGGTGGCGCAACCACGTAACCGGTTTTCCAGCCAGTGACGTGGTAGGTCTTGCCGAAGGAACTGACCACAAACGCCCTCTGGTACAACTCTTCATGGGCCAACACGCTGACGTGAGGCACCCCGTCAAACACCAGGTGCTCGTAAACCTCATCGCTTACCAGATAAATATCGCGGTCGCGGATCAGTTCGGCCAACTGGTCCAGTTCGGCACGGCTGATCAGCGCGCCAGTGGGGTTGTGTGGGGTGTTCAGGATAATCATGCGCGTACGCGGTGAGAGCGCGGTCTTGATCTTGTCGAAATCCAGTGCGAAGCCTTGCAGGCTCAACTGCACGTGCACACAACGACCACCGGCCAATTCAACGGAGGGTTCGTAGCTGTCGTAGCTGGGATCAAACACGATGACTTCGTCACCGTTGCGAATCACCGCCTGAATCGCGCAGAAGATCGCCGCGGTTGCACCGGGCGTGATGGTGACTTCGCTGTCCGGGTTGACCCTGGCGCCATAGCTGCGGGCGATCTTGGCCGCCACTTGCTGACGCAGGGCTGGCAGGCCGATCATCGGGGAATATTGGTTATGGCCACTGGCAACGTGTTTGCCCACGGCATCGAGCAAGCCTTGAGGGCCATTGAAGTCGGGAAAGCCTTGGGACAGATTCAGCGCGCCGGTTTCGGCAGCGAGTTGCGACATGGTGGTGAAAATGGTCGTGCCGACATTCGGCAGCTTGCTGGTGATCATCGAAAGGCCCCTGCAGGTGAGCCCCAAGTTTTAAGCTGCCGACTGCATCGGGTCAAGGCACAAACCGTCGCGCACAAAAAAGGGCTCATCAAGAGCCCTTTTTGCGAGGTCGGTATCAGCGCTTGTCGCGGCGCTTCTTGTCGGCCTTCTTGTGGTGAGTCATCAAACGACGCTTCTTGTTCACCTGACGATCCGTCAGCGTGTTCTTGTTGCCTTCGTATGGGTTATCGCCACCTTTGAACTCGATGCGGATCGGCGTACCCACCAGCTTCAAGACACGACGGTAGGTGTTTTCCAGATAACGCACATAGGACTTCGGCACCTTCTCGATCTGGTTACCGTGGATCACGATAATCGGCGGGTTGGCACCACCCAAGTGGGCGTAACGCAGCTTGATCCGGCGGTTGTTGACCATCGGCGGCGCGTGCTCGCCAACGGCATCTTCCAGGATCTGAGTGAGGCGGTTGGTCGGCCAGCGGGTGACCGCGGACTTGAACGAGTTCTGGACGGAGGCGTAGAGGTTGCCCACGCCGGTGCCGTGCAGGGCCGAGATAAAGTGGATATCGGCGAACTCGACGAAGAACAGGCGACGCTGCAACTCGATCTTGACGAAATCGCGCTCGCTTGGCGTCATGCCGTCCCACTTGTTGATCGCGATCACCAGTGCCCGACCGGCCTCCAGGGCAAAGCCCAGCAGGTTGAGGTCGTGGTCCACCACGCCTTCGCGGGCGTCCATCACAAAGATCACCACGTTGGCGTCTTTGATCGCTTGCAGGGTTTTCACCACGGAGAACTTTTCAACTTCCTCGTGGATCTTGCCGCGCTTGCGCACACCAGCGGTGTCGATCAGCGTGTACTTTTCCTCGTTACGTTCGAACGGGATGTAGATGCTGTCACGGGTGGTGCCGGGCTGGTCGTAGACGATTACGCGGTCTTCACCGAGCATGCGGTTGACCAGGGTCGACTTGCCGACGTTCGGACGACCGATGATGGCGATCTTGATACCGTCTTTTTCACTCGGGCCAGGAATGCGCTTGGCTTCCTCACCTTCGGCAACGATTTCTTCTTCGCCCTCTTCTTCCTCGACGTCATCCTTCGGGAAACTGCTCAGGGCAATTTCCAGCATCTGGGTAATACCGCGACCGTGGGCACCGGCGATCGGAATCGCATCACCCAGGCCCATCGGGCTGAACTCAGCACGAGCCAGCTCAGGATCGATGTTGTCGATCTTGTTGGCGACCACGTAGGAACGCTTGTTGCGCTTGCGCAGGTGCTCGCCAATCATCTGGTCGGCAGCGGTGTAGCCCGCACGGGCGTCCACCAGGAACAACACGACGTCGGCTTCTTCAATGGCCAGCAGCGACTGCTCGGCCATTTTTTCGTCCATGCCATGCTCGTCACCGGAGATACCACCGGTGTCGACAATAATGTAGGAGCGCCCTTGCCACTTTGCCTCACCGTATTGGCGATCACGGGTCAGACCGGACAAGTCGCCGACGATGGCGTCGCGAGTCCTGGTCAGGCGGTTGAACAAGGTGGACTTGCCGACGTTAGGTCGGCCCACCAGGGCGATTACGGGAACCATGCGGCTCTCCACTTCGTTATTTCAGAAAATACAAAAGCCGCTGCAAGGCAGCGGCTGGTGCTCGGGGCAGCATATTTAAATGCCGCATGCCCCGCCGAAGCGGGGCCGCCTGGGTTTTACCCCAAGCATAGTTCTTACTTGATGGTCAGGGCTTCCAGCTTGCCGCTGTTGCCAAACACATAAAGCATGTTACCCACGACCAGCGGACGAACACGCAGGCCGTCGCTGTCGATACGTTCGCGGCCGACAAAACGACCGTCCACCTGGCTCAGCAGATGCAGGTAGCCTTCGAAGTCGCCAACGGCTACGTAGCTGGAGAACACTTCCGGGGCCGACAGTTGACGACGAGCCAGGGAGTCGTTGCTCCACAACGCAGTGGTGGAACGCTCGTCGACACTTTCAACGGTGCCAGACGCCAGGCTTACGTAGACGCTGCCAAACCCTTGAGCGACACCGGCATAGCTGGAAGCATCACGCTGCCAGTTGATACGGCCGCTTTGCAGGTCCAGCGCAGCAACGCGCCCTTGGTAGGTGGCCACATAGATGGTCTCGCCGGACAGCAGCAAGCCGCCGTCGATGTCGACCACGCGATCCAACTCGGAACGACCTTGCGGGATCGCCACGCGGGTTTCCCAGGCCGGCACGCCGTTCTGGGTATCCAGGGCCACCACTTTACCGGTGGACAGGCCCGCAACGGCCAGGTTGTTGGTCACAATCGGACCACTGGTACCGCGCAGGGTCAACACCGCCGGGGTGCTGTCGTACAACCAGCGCTGGTTGCCGGTGGCGGCATCCAAACCGATTACACGGTCATCCTGGGTCTGCACCACGACGATATCGCCGTTGGTAGCCGGTGCGGAGAGCACTTCACTGGTCACGCGAGCGCGCCATTTCTCTTCACCGGTGCTGGAGTCCAAGGCAATCACTTCGCCTTTGAGCGTGCCCAGCATCACCATTCCGTAACCCACGCCAACAGCGCCGGATACTGGCAGGTCCAGGTCCTTCTTCCACTTGACGTCGCCGTTCATGCGGTCCATGGAGACCACGACACCGGTGGAATCAGCGGCCACAATGTTGTCGCCGTCGATTGCCGGCTGCAACAGGTTGTAGAGGTCGCCCTGACCATCACCGATGGAGCGGCTCCACTGCTTTTGCAGGACCACTTCTTCCTTGAAGCTGGTCAGCTCGGCCGGAGGCAGTTCTTTTTTGCTGTTGCTGCTGCAACCCGCGGCCAGAACGGCCAGAGCCAGCAATGCTGCATGTTTCCAACGGATCACGTCACGCATCCCCTTTGGCCAAGTCGTCCAGCTTGATTTGTAAGCCACCGACCGCCGCTTCATCAGACAGCGCCGCCTTGGCTTTTTGGTACGCAGCATGGGCTTCGTCGGTACGACCCAATTGGACCAACAGGTCGCCCTTGAGCTCTTCGCGAGTGGCCACAAATGCCTTGTCAGCATCGCCGTCGAGCAGTTTGAGTGCTTCGTCAGCCTTGTTCTGCGCCGCCAATACCTGTGCCAGGCGCTGACGTGCGATTTCACCCAGGGTCGGGTTGGTCGGTTTGTCGGCGATGGCCTTAAGCTCAGTGGCTGCATCATCCAGCTTGCCGGTGTCGACCGCGACTTTCGCGACGAACAGGCTACCGTATTGGGCGTAGGTGCTACCGCCGAATTCGTTTTTCAACTTACCGGCCAAGTCGGCAACCTGCGCAGGGTCAGGCTTGCCGTCCGGGGTCAGCGTGGTTTCCAGCAATTGCTGATAGAGGATCGAGGCACCCTGGGACTGGTTGGCCTGATACTTGTGCCAGGCTTGCCAGCCGAACACCACCACTAAAGCCAGCAGGCCGCCAGTGACCAGGGGCTTGCCGTTACGCTGCCACCAGTCCTTGAACTCGGCCAGTTGCTCATCATCAGTACTCGACACCCCAATACTCCTTAATCGCTAAATTCGGCTGTTCGACAGCTTCAACCCTGCACGACGCAGGTGGCCAGGTGCGCAGCGAGCGCATCAAAGGCAATGTTTTGTTGTTCGCCCTGGCCACGCAGGGGTTTGAAACCTATCACTTGCTGGGCCAGTTCGTCATCGCCGAGGATCAGCGCGTACAGCGCACCGCTCTTGTCAGCCTTCTTGAACTGGCTCTTGAAGCTGCCGGCGCCAGCATTGATCTGCAAGCGCAGGTTCGGCAGTTGGTCGCGTACTTTTTCGCTCAAGGCCAGGGCCGCCAACTCGGCAGCCTCGCCAAAGGCGCACAGGTACACATCCACCTGACGGGAGATTTCTTCCGGGATCTGCTCCAGGGTTTCCAGCAACAGGATCAGCCGCTCGATGCCCATGGCGAAACCCACGCCCGTGGTCGGCTTGCCGCCCATCTGCTCAACCAGGCCATCGTAACGACCACCGGCACACACCGTGCCCTGGGCGCCAAGCTTGTCGGTGACCCACTCGAATACGGTCTTGCTGTAGTAATCGAGGCCGCGTACCAGTTTCGGGTTGATCACGTAGGGAATACCGGCTGCATCCAGACGAGCCTTGAGGCCCTCGAAGTGCGTGCGGGATTCGTCGTCCAGGTAGTCGGCCATCTTCGGCGCATCGACCAGAACAGCCTGGGTGTCGGCGTTCTTGGTGTCCAGCACGCGCAACGGGTTGGTCTTCAGACGGCGCTGACTGTCTTCATCCAACTTGTCCAGATGGGCGGACAGGTATTCGACCAGGGCTTCGCGGTAGCGGCCCCGGGATTCGCTGGTGCCCAGGCTGTTGAGTTCGAGCTTGACCGCGTCGCGGATGCCCAACTGGCCCCATAAGCGCCAGGTCAGCACGATCAACTCGGCATCGATGTCCGGACCGTCCAGGTTGAAGACCTCACAACCGATCTGGTGGAACTGGCGATAACGACCTTTTTGCGGACGCTCGTGGCGGAACATCGGGCCGATGTACCAGAGCTTCTGAGTCTGGCCACCACCGGTGATGCCATGCTCAAGCACGGCGCGCACGCACGCGGCAGTACCTTCCGGACGCAACGTCAGGGAGTCGCCGTTGCGGTCTTCAAAGGTGTACATCTCTTTTTCAACGATGTCGGTCACTTCACCGATGGAGCGCTTGAACAGCTCGGTGAACTCGACGATCGGCATGCGGATCTGCTTGTAACCGTAGTTATCCAGCAAACGCGCGACCGTGTTCTCGAAGTAGCGCCACAGTGGCGTCTGCTCCGGCAGGATATCGTTCATGCCACGAATGGCTTGCAGAGACTTGCTCACATCTAATCCTTAAATTCGTTCTTAGCCGCGCGCGATCAGCGCTGCGTCAGCCGCGACCTTTTCGGCCGCTTTCTCGCGGATCAGCCGTTCAAGCTCATCGACCAGATTGTCATTCGTCAACTTCTGCGCCGGCTTGCCGTCGATGTAGATCAGGTTCGGTGTACCACCGGTCAAACCGATGTGCGCCTCTTTGGCTTCACCCGGCCCGTTGACCACACAACCGATCACCGCAACATCCAGCGGCACCAGCAGGTCTTCGAGGCGTCCTTCAAGATCGTTCATGGTTTTCACCACGTCGAAGTTCTGCCGCGAGCAGCTCGGGCAGGCAATGAAGTTGATGCCACGGGAACGCAAATGCAGGGATTTGAGAATGTCGTAACCGACTTTCACTTCCTCTACCGGGTCTGCCGCCAGGGATATACGGATAGTATCGCCAATCCCTTCGGCGAGCAGCATACCGAGACCCACCGCAGATTTCACTGTGCCTGAACGCAAACCGCCCGCTTCAGTGATACCCAGGTGCAGCGGCTGCACGATTTCCTTGGCCAGCAAGCGGTAGGCTTCTACCGCCATGAACACGTCGGAGGCCTTTACGCTGACCTTGAAGTCCTGGAAATTCAGACGCTCAAGGTGCTCAACATGGCGCAGCGCCGATTCAACCAGCGCCGCCGGGGTGGGCTCGCCGTATTTCTTTTGCAGGTCTTTTTCCAGGGAACCGGCGTTGACGCCGATACGGATTGGAATGCCACGGTCACGGGCAGCGTCTACCACTGCACGCACACGGTCTTCACGACCGATATTGCCCGGGTTGATACGCAAGCAATCCACACCCAGTTCGGCTACGCGCAAGGCGATCTTGTAGTCGAAGTGAATATCGGCAACCAGCGGCACCTTGACCAGTTGCTTGATGCGGCCGAACGCCTCGGCGGCGTCCATATCCGGCACGGAAACCCGCACGATGTCGACGCCGGCCGCTTCCAGACGATTGATCTGGGCAACGGTGGCAGCCACATCATTGGTGTCGCTGTTGGTCATGCTCTGTACCGCGATAGGGGCATCGCCACCCACCGGCACCGAGCCGACCCAGATCTTGCGCGATACGCGACGTTTGATTGGAGATTCGCCGTGCATGACTATTGTCCCAACTTGAGGCGAGCAGTCTCGCCACTGGTGAATGGCGCCACGTCCACAGGCTGGCCGTTATAGGCCACTTGCGCGCCACGGGCATAGCCCAGACGCAGCGTCAAAGGAGGCTTGCCGCCCTGGTCGAGCGTATCTCCCTTACGCTTCAGACCGCTAAACAGCACTTTGCCATTGCCATCGGTGACTTGCGTCCAGCAGTCAGCGATGAAGGTAATCTGGATGTGACCATCGCCGGCGATCAACGCGGGCGCAGCGGGCGCGGCAGCAACAGGAGCAGCCGGGGCGACTGGTGCAGTGACTACTGGAGCCGGCGTCGGTGCAACTGGAGCGGCAGGCGTCGCAGGTACAGCAGCGGTCACGGCAGGGGTGATATCCGCTTGCGGGGCTGGCTGCTCGGTAGTGGCCGGTGCTTGAGGTGTGCCCTGGGCTTCGGTGACAGCCTGGTCTTCCGGCTCATCCAGCGGATGAATCTGGGTGGTGCCGTCGGCGCTTTCGACTTCGACGTGCTCCAGGGCGTTGCTGGTCAGGTCCTTGGTACGCTGGGAGGTCTGGTCTTGCCACCAGACGAAACCGCCGCCGATCACGGCGATCAGCAGCAGGAGACTGACAATGCGCAAAATAGTATGGGAAACCCGTACCGGCTCTTCAATGCGGCCCAGGCCATGGACATTGCTGCCCTGGGAATCGGTACCGGTGAACTGGTCGAATTCCTGGACCAGGACAGCCTGGTCGATGCCCAGCAGCTTGGCGTAGGCACGGATATAGCCGCGGGCAAACGTATGCCCCGGCAGCTTGTCGAACGCGCCGGCTTCCAGGTTGGCCAGTGACGTGCTGGTCAAATTGAGCTTGAGGGCCACTTCTGCCAGCGACCAGCCATTGCTTTCGCGGGCCTGACGCAAGGTCTCGCCTGGGTTTACGCGATTAGCTGCTACAACTTCCGGGTGCGCCGCTTTCATCATTGCTCCGACAGGTATTGCTGATATTCCGGCGTACCGGGATAGAGTCGTTCGAGTTGCTGGCCAAAACGTGCGGCCGTATCGGGTTCTTCATGAACCGTCGCCAGGCGCACACCGAGCAATAGACTACGTGCATTTTGCCCGCTGAGCAGGCTAAAACGCTCGTAATAGTCACGTGCCGGCACATAATGCCTGTCTTCGTAAGACAACTCAGCCATTTCGAGCAAAGCCCGTGGCTGACGACTGTTCAAATGCAGGGCTTTTTCCAACTGCTGGCGGGCGCTATCACGCTGGCCGAGACGCACCGAGGTGACGCCCAGGTTCTCAAGCACACGCGACCGCTCGGGGTAGAGGGTATCGGTAGAGGCTTGCTGAAAATAATGGGACGCCTGGTCATACCGTTTCTGCTCGAACAGAAAGCTGCCGTAGTTGTTCAGCAACCGTGGATCAGCAGGACGGGCGGCCAGGGCCTTGTGGAAATACTGGTCGGCCAGCTCAGGCTCGGCCTGGGCCTGAAACACCAAGGCCAGGGCGGAATTCGCGTCGGCATCATCGCGGTCCAGCTCAAGGGCCTTCTTCAACGGCACCTTGGCCTGCTCGCTCATGCCTTGCCGCAGGTAACCCAAACCCAGTTGCACATAGGCAACTCGCGCCTCGTCACGGCCTTTACCGGTTTGCAAAGGGCTGTCATGGCCCGATGAAACACAACCGGCCGCAAGACCGGTAACAAGCAAGAGCAGCGCAAGGCGCAAGGGCATAGAGATCCTCTCTCAGATTCGATTCACAGCGATTTGCGGCAAATCGTCAGCGGCGTTCAATTCGCGCACGGCGATATAGCGTTCGCTGCGGCGGGTGCGATCCATCACCTGCCCTACCAACTGACCACAGGCCGCGTCGATGTCTTCACCACGGGTGGTGCGCACGGTGACGTTGTAACCGGCCTGGTGCAGTTGATCCTGGAAACGGCGGATAGCGTTGTTGCTCGGCCGCTCGTAGCCAGAATGGGGAAACGGGTTAAACGGAATCAGGTTGATCTTGCACGGGATGTTCTTGAGCAACTCGATCATCTCGACCGCGTGTTCAACCTTGTCGTTGATGTCTTTGAGCAAGGTGTACTCGATGGTCAGCACGCGCTTTTCGCCCAGGGACGACATGTAGCGCTGGCAAGATTCGAGCAGCATCTTAAGCGGATACTTCTTGTTGATCGGCACCAATTGGTTACGCAATGCGTCATTGGGTGCGTGCAGCGACAACGCCAGGGAGACGTCGATGTGCTTGGACAGCTCATCGATCATCGGTACCACGCCGGAGGTCGACAGGGTCACACGGCGCTTGGAGATGCCGTAGCCCAGGTCGTCCATCATCAAGTGCATGGCCGAAACGACGTTGTCGAAGTTCAGCAGCGGCTCACCCATGCCCATCATCACCACGTTGGTGATGGCACGGTCGACGGTCGCCGGGACGCTGCCAAAGGATTTGTTGGCAATCCACACCTGGCCGATCACTTCGGCGGCGGTGAGGTTGCTATTGAAGCCTTGCTTGCCGGTGGAGCAGAAACTGCAGTCCAGGGCACAGCCTGCCTGGGACGAAACGCACAAGGTGCCGCGTTTGCCCTGGGGAATGTATACGGTCTCGACACAGCTGCCGGACGCCACGCGCACCACCCACTTACGGGTGCCGTCGCTGGAGATGTCCTCGCTCACCACTTCAGGACCACGGACCTCAGCAATGGCCTTGAGCTTGTCGCGCAGGGCCTTGCTGACGTTCGTCATGGCGTCGAAATCGTCAACGCCAAAGTGGTGAATCCACTTCATTACCTGACCGGCACGGAAACGCTTCTCCCCGATTGAGTCGAAGAATTTCTCCATTTCCGGCTGAGTCAGACCCAGCAGGTTGGTTTTAACAGTCGATGTAGTCATGGATTCACCCTCACTCTTTTAGCCGATGCTTAGCGAGCGGTTACTTCAGTAGCAGCGAAAAAGTAAGCGATTTCGCGAGCAGCAGCGGCTTCGGAGTCCGAACCGTGAACAGCGTTGGCGTCGATGGACTCAGCGAAGTCAGCACGGATGGTGCCGGCAGCTGCTTCTTTAGGGTTGGTAGCGCCCATCAGCTCACGGTTCAGAGCGATAGCGTTTTCGCCTTCCAGAACCTGAACAACAACAGGACCGGAGATCATGAAGGCAACCAGGTCGCCGAAGAAGCCACGAGCGCTGTGCTCAGCGTAGAAGCCTTCAGCTTCAGCCTTGGACAGTTGCTTGAGTTTCGAAGCTACAACCTTCAGGCCGGCTTTTTCGAAACGAGTGGTGATCTCGCCGATGACGTTTTTTGCAACAGCGTCAGGCTTGATGATGGAGAAAGTACGTTGAACAGCCATGGTGTAACTCCAGAAACGGTAATTTACGAAAAATTAAACCCGCGAATTATACGCGGGTTATTGGGTATTGCCTAACTGCGTAAGGGAGGCGTCAGTCCTGTTCTTCTTTCCAGGCAGTCTGGATAGCTTCCAAGACCTTTTCGCCACCGCGATCCCGCTCATCTTCAAACCCCGGCAAAGCCATGACCATGTCACGCAAAGCGACAAAGTTCAGCGAATAGGGGTCCAGATCCGGATGACCATCAGCCAACAGAATGGCGATTTCTTGTACATCAACCCATTTCAGGCTCATGACATTTCCTTGAATCAATGCGGCGCTTCGGCAGCATGGTTGAGCGAATACTTCGGAATTTCGACAGTGATGTCTTCCGTCCCGACCTTTGCCTGACAGCTTAGGCGCGATTGCGCCTCAAGGCCCCATGCACGATCAAGAAAATCCTCCTCCAGCTCATCCGCTTCTTCAAGGGAGTTGAAACCCTCGCGAATGATGCAATGGCAGGTGGTGCAAGCGCAGACACCGCCGCAGGCACTCTCGATTTCGATGTGGTTGTCATGGGCAACTTCGAGGATGGACTTGCCGGTCTCAGCCTCCACGACCATACCGTCCGGGCAATGCTCGGCGTGTGGCAGAAAAATGACCTGCGGCATTAATTATTCCTCGATTTCATTCAGGTTGCGCCCGGCCAGTGCGGCTTTCACCGTCTGATCCATGCGGCGGGCAGCAAAAGCATCGGTCACTTGCGACAGGCGCTTGGTCTGTTGCTCGATGGCATAACCATCGGTGCCCTTCATCAGTTCGGCCAACTCCTGCATCTGCAGGTCGATGACCATGCGCTCTTCGGCATCCAGCAGACGCTCGCCATCGGCGTCCAAGGCGCCCTGCACGGCTTCAAGCAGGCGCTGGGCATCCACTTGCTGCTCACGCAGCACGCGGGCGACCTTGTCGTCACCGGCATACTGGAACGAGTCCTTGAGCATCTTGGCGATTTCGCCGTCGGTCAGACCGTAGGACGGCTTGACCTGGATGCTGGCCTCAACGCCCGAACCCAGCTCACGCGCAGCTACATTCAGCAGGCCATCGGCGTCAACCTGGAAGGTCACGCGAATCTTCGCAGCACCCGCCACCATCGCCGGGATGCCGCGCAATTCGAAGCGCGCCAGGGATCGGCAATCGCTGATCAGCTCACGTTCGCCCTGCAGCACATGGATCATCATGGCCGTCTGGCCATCTTTGTAGGTGGTGAAGTCCTGGGCGCGGGCGACGGGGATAGTGGTATTGCGTGGAATCACCTTCTCCATCAGGCCGCCCATGGTTTCCAGCCCCAGGGACAACGGAATCACGTCAAGCAGGAGCAGTTCGCCACCATCACGCTTGTTGCCCGCCAACGTGTCGGCCTGGATTGCAGCGCCAATGGCAACGACTTGATCCGGGTCGATTTCCGTCAGCGGCTGACGACCAAAAGCTTCGGCCACTGCCTCACGAACACGTGGTACGCGGGTAGAACCGCCGACCATGACCACGGCACCCACATCTTCCAGCTCGACACCGGAATCACGCACAGCACGACGGCAGGCTTTAAGACTGCGGGCGACCATCGGCTCGATCAACGAATCGAAGGCTTCGCGAGTCAGCTGGGCCGACCAGTTGCCGTAGGACACTTCAACAGATGCCGCATCAGTCAGCGCTTCTTTGGCGGCGCAGGCGGCTTGCAGCAAGTTGCGCTGGGCGCCCGGGTCCAGGTCGGCCGACAAGCCGGCGCTGGTGATGATCCAGCCTGCGATAGCGTGATCGAAGTCATCGCCGCCCAAGGCGCTGTCACCGCCGGTCGCCAACACTTCAAAAACGCCGCCGGTCAGGCGCAGGATCGAGATATCAAAGGTGCCGCCGCCCAGGTCATAGATCGCAACCAAGCCCTCGGCGTGCTGATCCAGGCCATAGGCCACGGCGGCGGCTGTCGGTTCGTTGAGCAAGCGCAGCACATTCAGGCCGGCGAGTTTCGCCGCATCCTTGGTGGCTTGACGCTGGGCGTCGTCGAAATAGGCCGGAACCGTGATCACCGCACCGACCAGTTCGCCACCCAAAGTGGTTTCCGCACGCTGGCGCAGCACCTTGAGAATTTCGGCTGACACTTCCACAGGGCTTTTCGGGCCTTGTACGGTGTCGATGAACGGCATGTGGGATTCGCCGCCGACAAAGCGGTAAGGCAGTTGATCACCCAATTGTTTGACGTCGGACAGACCACGACCCATCAAGCGCTTGACCGACAGCACGGTGTTCAACGGATCGGCAGACGCTGCCCGCTTGGCCGACTCACCCACTTCGGTGCGATCAGCGTGATAGCGCACGGCAGAGGGCAGGATCACCTGGCCATCGGCGTCGGGCAGCGGCTCGGACAGGCCGCTGCGCAAGGCAGCAACCAGGGAATTGGTGGTGCCCAGGTCAATCCCGACCGCCAGGCGACGCTGGTGCGGTTGAGGACTTTGGCCGGGTTCGGCGATTTGCAGTAGGGCCATGGTAATCAGGTCTTATCTGTCTATCAGGCGTGCATCACGGGCAGCACACTGGGTTAATCGTCGAGGCGCTCTTCTAGCTGGCGCACTTCGTAGGTGAGCTTGTCGAGAAACTGCATGCGCCGCATCAGGCGCTCGGCCTGCTCACGTTGCGCTGCGTCATCCCAACAGGCTGCGAAGCTTTCGTTGAGCTCATCCTGGGCCACTTTCAGACGACGCTTGAAGACTGCGACACCTGCCAGATCGGCTTCGTCCTGCAAGTCTTCGAGCTCTTCGCGCCACTGCATCTGTTGCATCAGGAAGTCTGGGTCGTGCACCGTGACTTCCAATGGCAACTCGCCCCCCTTCATCGCGAGCAGGTAACGCGCACGCTTCGGAGGACTTTTGAGGGTCTGATAGGCCTCGTTGAGGCTGGCCGACTGCTCCAGCGCCAGGCGTTGCTCACGCTCGGAAGCATCAGCGAAGCGGTCCGGATGCACCCCACGCGCTAATTCTCGGTAGCGCGTGGCAAGCTGCTCAAGGTCCAGCCGAAAGCTCGGCTGCAGCTCGAATAAAGCGAAATGACAAGGAGTACCCACAAATAGCCTCAGATGTTGAAGCTTTCGCCGCAGCCACACTCACCGCGCACGTTGGGGTTGTTGAACTTGAAGCCTTCGTTCAACCCTTCCTTGACGAAATCGAGTTCGGTGCCGTCGAGATAAGTCAGGCTTTTAGGATCGATGATCACTTTCTCGCCGTGACTTTCGAAGACCTGGTCTTCCGCAACCACCTCGTCGACAAACTCCAGCACATAGGCAAGGCCGGAACAGCCCGTGGTGCGCACACCCAGACGAATCCCCTCACCTTTACCGCGCCCATCCAGGGAGCGCCGCACGTGCCGTGCAGCCGCTTCCGTCATGCTGATAGCCATCGTTGACTCCTTACTCGTCGCCAAATGCTTAGATCAAGCCTTTCTTCTGCTTGTAGTCGCGAACGGCTGCCTTGATGGCATCTTCTGCGAGTACGGAGCAGTGAATTTTCACTGGCGGCAAGGCCAGTTCTTCGGCCAGCTGAGTGTTCTTGATGGTCTCTGCTTCATCCAGAGTCTTGCCTTTCATCCACTC
The DNA here is from genome assembly GCF_050739995.1 of Pseudomonas sp. Lineage (GTDB taxonomy): Bacteria > Pseudomonadota > Gammaproteobacteria > Pseudomonadales > Pseudomonadaceae > Aquipseudomonas. Next base: position 17,956 of record NZ_JBOICG010000571.1, read on the forward strand.
GGTCGCCAGGGAGCTGGAGGCGATCGCCGAACCGCAGCCATAAGTCTTGAACTTGGCATCTTCGATGATGCCCTGCTCGTTGACCTTGATCTGCAGGCGCATCACGTCACCGCACGCCGGAGCGCCGACCATGCCGGTGCCGACATCAGGGTCTTCCGCGTTCATCTTGCCGACGTTGCGCGGGTTTTCGTAGTGGTCGATGACCTTTTCGCTGTAAGCCATGGTACTGAATCCTCACTCATCAGGGCCGCTCTGGAACCCTGTAGAAACGCCTGCGTTTTCCGCCACGTTCCTACAGAGCTGGGGTGGCGGCTTCTATATTTAGTGTGCCGCCCACTCGATCTTGGAAATATCGACACCGTCTTTGAACATGTCCCACAGCGGCGACAGAGTGCGCAGCTTGTTGACGGCTTCGCAGACTTTCTGCGCGGCGTAGTCGACTTGCTCTTCAGTGGTGAAGCGGCCGAAGGTAAAGCGGATCGAGCTGTGTGCCAGCTCGTCGTTGCGGCCCAGGGCACGCAGTACATACGAAGGCTCAAGGGAGGCCGAGGTGCAGGCCGAACCGGACGAAACTGCCAGGTCCTTGAGCGCCATGATCAGCGACTCGCCTTCGACGTAGTTGAAGCTCAAATTCAGGTTGTGCGGTACACGGGCGGTCATGCTGCCGTTGATGTACAGCTCTTCAAGGTTCTCGACCTGCTTGTAGAAGCGATCGCTCAGGGCCTTGATGCGCACGTTTTCGGCAGCCATGTCTTCCTTGGCTACACGGAAGGCTTCGCCCATGCCGACGATCTGGTGGGTCGCCAGGGTACCCGAACGCATGCCGCGCTCGTGACCGCCGCCGTGCATGGTGGCTTCGATACGCACACGCGGTTTACGGCTCACGTACAGGGCACCGATGCCTTTAGGGCCATAAGTCTTGTGGGCAGAGAACGACATCAGGTCGACTTTCAGTTTCGACAGGTCGATATCGACCTTGCCAGTGGACTGAGCGGCGTCGACGTGCAGCAACACACCTTTGGAGCGGGTCAGCTCGCCGATGGCTGCGATGTCGTTGATGGTGCCGATTTCGTTGTTCACGTGGATCACGGAAACCAGGATGGTGTCTTCACGCAGGGCCGCTTCGATCATGGCCGGGGTGACGATACCGTCAGTGGTTGGCTCGAGGTAGGTGACCTCGAAACCTTCACGCTCCAGTTGGCGCATGGTGTCCAGGACAGCCTTGTGCTCAATCTTGGTGGTGATCAGGTGCTTGCCCTTGGTCGCGTAGAAATGCGCGGCGCCCTTGATTGCCAAGTTGTCGGACTCGGTGGCGCCCGAGGTCCAGACGATTTCGCGTGGATCGGCGTTGACCAGATCGGCGACTTGGCGACGAGCGTTCTCGACCGCTTCCTCGGCCTTCCAGCCGAATACGTGGGAACGGGAGGCCGGGTTGCCGAAGTTTCCATCAACCAGCAGGCATTCGCTCATCTTTTGCGCGACACGCGGATCAACCGGGGTGGTCGCTGAGTAATCAAGGTAAATCGGCAATTTCATGGACTTTCTCCTAAATCAGGCTGGCTGGCGTGCCGTTAGCTCTTCGGCTGTCACTCGACGGCGGACGCTTCAATCTTGTCCAGACGCGGCGCCTTGGTGTTGCAACGGCGCTGGTCCTGACGCTGGGCTACTTCTTGCACCTCACGGCGAGTCACAAGATCAGCCAAGCTGATACCACTCAAAAACTCATGGATCTGCAGGCTCAAGTCACACCACAGGTGGTGCGTCAGGCAGGTGTCGCCGGCGTGGCAGTCACCCAGACCCTGGCATTTGGTGGCATCAACGGATTCGTTCACCGCGTCGATCACCTGGGCTACCTGGATACCCTGCATATCGCGGGACAGCTGGTAGCCACCACCTGGCCCACGCACACTGGAAACCAAGTTGCTACGGCGCAATTTGGCGAACAGTTGCTCGAGGTAGGACAGGGAAATGCCTTGGCGCTCGGAGATATCGGCCAGGGACACCGGCCCAGTTTGCGCGTGCAAGGCCAAGTCAAGCATGGCGGTCACCGCGTATCGGCCTTTTGTAGTCAGTCTCATGGACAAGTACCAAGGTGTTTCAGAATGGGAGCGAGTATGCGATTCCCGAGTATTTAAGTCAACTATAAGACCTAG
>NZ_JBOICG010000572.1:0-13166 GCF_050739995.1 Pseudomonas sp.
GGCCAGTACGAAGCCGGGCGGTCCCTGGGCATGGGCTTTGCCAAGCTGATGCGACGTATCGTGCTGCCCCAGGCGTTTCGTGTGATCGTGCCGCCACTGGGCAATGAGTTCAACGTGATGCTCAAGAACACCACTCTGGTCAGCGTGATCGGCGTGCAGGAGTTGCTGCTCAGTACCCAGATGGTCACCTCGGCGACGTTCCGTGTGTTCGAATTGTACCTGGTGGTCGCCATCTACTTCTTGATGCTCACCACCCTGTGGGGCTTCTTCCAGCGTTGGCTAGAGGCGCGTTTCGGCCAATCCGACCGGCCTGGCGCGCCGCCTCCCGCGTCCAGCCGCCTGTTCGGGAGCAGCACCTTGAAACTGCTGAGGGGACGTTAACCATGGCGCACAAAAGTGAAGAACTGATCATCGAGACCCTGGACCTGCACAAGTCGTTCGGCGACCTGCAGATTCTCAAGGGCATCTCCCTGCAAGTACGGCGTGGAGAAGTAGTGGTGCTGATCGGCGCTTCGGGTTCGGGCAAGACCACCTTCATTCGCTGTATCAACCTGTTGGAAGACATCCAGGGCGGGCGCATCCGCGTCAACGGTCGTGCGATGGGCTATCGCGAACGCAGCGACGGCAGCCTGGTGCGCGATTCGGAGCGCAATATCGCCCGCCAGCGCCGCGATATCGGCATGGTGTTCCAGCGCTTCAACCTGTTCCCCCACATGACCGCGCTGGAAAACATCATCGAAGCACCCATTCACGTGCTCGGCACACCGCGTGCCGAAGCCCTGGAACAGGCCCGTGGCTTGCTGGCGCGGGTGGGGCTGGCGGACAAGGCCGGTCATTACCCATCGATGCTCTCGGGCGGCCAGCAGCAGCGGGTCGCCATCGCCCGAGCCCTGGCGATGAAACCCCAGGCCATGTTGTTCGACGAGCCCACCAGCGCCCTCGACCCGGAAACCGTCGGCGAAGTGCTGCAAGTGATGAAGGAGCTGGCCGAGGAGGGAATGACGATGGTGGTGGTCACCCACGAAATGGGTTTTGCCCGTGAAGTGGCGGACCGTGTGGTGGTGCTCGACCAGGGTGAACTTATCGAGCAGGGGCCGCCGGAGCAGATTTTCAGCCACCCCAGCCATCCCCGTACCCGGGCCTTTCTAAGCCGCGTGTTATGACCTGGAGCCGGGTCGAGCCCGGCCAATGAATCCTTGTGTGGACGAGTCCCTGCCATGTTGAAATTTTCTGCTCACGAGTACCCCTATCCTTCGCAGCGCCAGAGCGTGTTTGCCCGGCGCGGCATGGTGGCGGCCTCCCAGCCCCTGGCTGCCCAGGCCGGTATCCAGGTCATGCAAAAGGGCGGCAACGCCATCGATGCCGCCATCGCCACGGCGGCCGCGTTGACCGTCGTTGAGCCCACCGGTTGCGGGCTGGGGGGCGATGCGTTTGCCTTGGTCTGGTGCAAGGGCCAGTTGCATGGCCTGAACGGTAACGGTCATGCGCCGGCGGCCTTGAGTATCGAGGCGGTCAAGGCGGCGGGGCATGACCAGATGCCGTTGTACGGTTGGACGCCGGTTACCGTGCCCGGCTGCCCATCGGCCTGGGCCGAGCTGTCACAACGCTTCGGCCAATTACCGTTTGCCGAGTTGCTGCAACCGGCGATCAGCCTGGCACGCGAAGGCTTCCCGTTGTCACCGGTGGTTGCCCATCAATGGCAGGCTGCGTTGGACGAATTCACCCCTCATCGCGATGCGGTGCTGAACGCCTGGTTCGACACTTACCTTATCGACGGCCGAGCGCCACGGGCTGGGGAGATTTTCCGCAACCCGGCCCAGGCCCGCACCCTGGAAGAACTCGCTGCCACTCGTTGCGAAAGCCTGTATCGCGGCGCCCTGGCTGATCGCCTGGACGCCCACGCCAAGGCCAGTGGCGGCTACCTGCGCGCCAGCGATCTGAAGGATTACCGCGCGCAGTGGGTGGAACCGATCCATATCAACTACCGAGGCGTGGATGTCTGGGAGATCCCGCCAAGCGGCCAGGGCCTGGTGGCGCTGATGGCGCTGAAAATCCTCGAAGGCTTCAGCTTCGATCACCGCGATAGCCAACAGACCTGGCACCGTCAGTTAGAGGCGATGAAGCTCGCCTACAGCGATGGCCTGCATCACATCACTGACCCGCTGCACATGCGGGTGGCCGTCGCTGACCTGCTCAGCGACGATTACATCAGCCGTCGCCGTGACCAGATCGGTGAACACGCCCAGCCACCCAAGCCCGGCGATCCCCACGCCAGCGGCACGGTGTACCTGGCCACGGCTGATGCCGAAGGCAACATGGTCTCGTTCATCCAGAGCAACTACCACGGCTTCGGTTCTGGCGTTGTATTGCCCGACAGTGGTATTGCCCTGCAAAACCGTGGACAGGAATTCAGCCTCGATCCAACCCACGCCAACTGCCTGGCGCCGGACAAAAAAACCTTTCACACCATCATTCCTGGTTTCCTTACCAAAGACGGCCAGGCTCTTGGCCCGTTCGGCGTCATGGGGGGGTATATGCAGCCCCAGGGGCATGTGCAGATGGTGATGAACCTCGTGGACTTCGGCCTCAACCCCCAGGCGGCCTTGGATGCGCCGCGTTGGCAATGGCTGGGCGACATGAAGGTGGGCATCGAGCAGGGTGCCTCCCGTGATCTGGCCAATGCTCTGGTACGGCGTGGTCATCAAGTGCAGATTGCCAGTGACCTCACGGACTACGGGCGTGGGCAGATTATCCTGCGTGATGCGGTCAGCGGGGTGTTGTGTGGTGGTACTGAGCCCAGGGCGGATTCGCACATTGCGGTTTGGTGATCGTGGCTAGGGGCGGGTTGCCTGTGACGATTGAGGGGGGGTGTACATATCCGTTGCTGCGGTAACGGCGGCTGGCGGTTCCGCTCTTACAGCGGGTCACTTTTGGAAAGGCCTGTATGGACCGGACACATGGTTGACGGGGCGATTCCAGATCAAAAGCCAAAGCGCGGCGGCCTTAAAGCCGACCGGATTCTGACTGTCGACCTCGGTCAAATGTGGGAGCTGGCTTGCCTGCGATGCGGACACCTCGGTGAATCAGGCATATCCGGCTGATGCTTTTGCAGGCAAGCCAGCTCCCACAGAAAAGCACATCTAACTCGGCTCTGGCTTTGTTTTTGATCTTGATTTTGATCTTAGGCCCCCCAAATCAATGTCGGATTCCGGGCACACCGAGCGTGAGCGAGGTGCCGAGTGTTGGGGCAAGAGCCCTTTGGTTACGTTGGGGCTTTTCCAAAGTGATCCGCTGTAAGAGCGGAACCACCAGCCGCCGTTACCTGAATAACGGATATGCCCCCAATCCAACTCACAAAGAAACATTCCAAATAAGAATAAATATTTTCACAAATAATAAAATTAGAGAATATTAGCTTATACCAAAACAGCATTATATTTTTGAAATCCATTCCGTTATGTTTGGACTCAACAGCCTACCCCTGACCCCGGATGGTACCCAGCGTGATTCAGATTCCGCGCACCATGCCAGGGTGATCAACCCCTGAGCCCGCCGCGAATCGTTGGAAGGGAGCTCACCCCATGTTGCCGATTCAACCCCCGCGCCACACCTAGCCCAAACCGCCGACACACCGCCTGACACCACGCCGTCGCCACGACCGCGTGACTGCCCGACCTCGCGATTTGGACATGCTGGAGTGGACATGAAGCAAACCTTACCCCCCACCGCCGCGCTGGCCCTGGCCCTATTGGCCAACACCGCGCAAGCCCAGGACGACAACACCCTGTCCACCGTCGTCGTCACCGGCAACCGTGGCGCCGAACAGCGCACGGTCACCAGCAGCCCGGTGCCTATCGACGTGGTCAGCGCCAAGCAATTGCAGAGCACCGGCAAGCCCGGCCTGATGGAAGCCTTGAGTGCCGTGATCCCATCGCTCACCCTGCCGGAAAAAACCGGCTGGGACGCCAGCGGCATTGCTCGCGCGCCCAACTTGCGTGGCCTGAGCGCCGCCGAAGTGCTGGTACTGGTCAATGGCAAGCGCCGCCATACCAGCGCCACGCTGAACATCAACGGAATCAACACCGGCGCCGCCCCGGCCGATCTCGACTTGATCCCCATCAGCGCCATCGACCACGTAGAAGTGCTGCGCGACGGCGCTGCCGCCCAATACGGTTCCGATGCCATCGCCGGCGTGATCAATGTGATCCTCAAGGCCGACACCAACGGCACCTCAGTAACCAATGTCGGCCAGGGTTACGACGGCAAGAAACAGACAGTGCAGCAAAGCCTCAACAAGGGCTTCGAGATCGGCGACGGCGGTATCGTGCAACTGGCGCTGGATGCGCGCAGTCAGAACGATGACAACAAAGCCAGCGCCAACGGCTACACCTACGAGCAAGCCTATGGACTGGCGGGCAAGACCACCTACGGCGGCTACGGCACGCCCAAGACCAACCTGCTGACCCTGGGCTACAACGCCGAGTTGCCCATCGATGACAGCCTCAGCCTGTACTCCTTCACCACCTATTCGCGACGCAAGGCAGAGCAGGGTCAGAACTTTCGTCTGCCGACCATCACTAACACCATCACCACAGGGCCCAATGGTTACCCGGCTGGTTACACACCCACTTGGTACATCGACGAGAACGATTTCCAGGCCGCGTTCGGTGGTAAAGGCACCGTCGGTGAATGGAACTGGGACTTGTCCACCACCTACGGGCGCAACGAAGCGGAGCAGGGCACGACCCATAACCAGAACCCGTCCCTGGGTGAAGCCACACCGAACAGCTTCACTTCCGGTACCTGGATTTCCACTGAACTGACCACCAACCTGGACTTCAAGCGCGGCTTCGACATCGGTCTGCAAAAACCGCTGGATCTGTCCTATGGCTTCGAGCATCGACGCGATACCTATGAAGTGCAGGCCGGTGACTACGCGTCCTATGCCAACGGCGGCTACTGCGTGGCACCGGGCAATTGCGCGTCGTCCGGGGCGCAAGTCACCAACGGTATATCGCCGGATGAGGAAAGCAGCGCCTCGCGCAACAGCCTGGCCAGTTATGTCGACGTGGGTTTCAACCCGCTACCGGACTGGTACGTCGGTACAGCCTTTCGCTATGAGCATTACAACGAAGGCGTCGGCGCCACCCGCAGCGGCAAGCTGACCACCCGCTACGACTTCACCCCACAATTCGCCGTGCGCGCCACGGTGAGCAATGGCTTTCGCGCGCCGTCCCTGGCCAACAGCCTGTTCAGCGCGCGCTCCACGACGTATGGCGTGGTCGATGGCGTGTACCAGTCGATCAACTACGGCGTACTGCCGGTGGGTTCGGCGGCGGCCAAGGCCTTGGGTGCCCAGGATCTCAAGCCCGAGCGCTCGACCAACTTCAGCCTCGGTTTCACCTTCACGCCCAGCGACCGCTTGAACTTCACCGCCGACGCCTACGTGATCAACCTGCGTGACCGCATCACCCTCACTGGCACTTTGCTCGGCCCTGAAGTCACCCAGGTGTTGCAGAGCAACGGCATCAACTCCACCTCCGGCGGCCAGTACTTCATCAACGGTGCCGACACCCGCACCAAGGGCGTTGATCTGGTCAGTAACTACAGCCAGGACCTCGGCCAGTTCGGTTCGCTGAAATGGACGGCAGCGTTCAACTGGAACCAGACCAAGATCCTCAACTACAAAGCGTCCACCGACATCCTCGGTACTTCGTATGACCTGATGGACCGTCAGGCCCGCGGCTTGATCACCGATGTGCAACCCAAGACCAAGCTGATCCTGGGCGGCGACTGGAGCATCGAGCGGTTCAACCTCAACCTGGCCTTGACCCGCTACGGCTCGTACAAAGAGGTCAATTCCTCGGCCAACCGCGACCTGGACCGGGTCTACAACGCCCGCTGGATCACCGACCTCGACCTTGGCTACAACCTCACCAAAGCCCTGAACATCGCTGTCGGCGCCAAGAACCTGTTCGATCTCTACCCCAAGAAGCAAGGCGTGCCGAGCAGCACCATGCTCGCCAGCTACGGCACCTATTCGCCCTACGGTTTTACCGGTGGGTACTACTACACCCGTTTGACCTACGCCTTCTAACGCCTGCACGAGCGAGGAACAGAACATGCCTATCGTCGCCAAATCCTATGACCTGATAGATGAAATCAGCCCGGTTCGCCAGGCCCGCATCGCCACACCGATCAAGGCCCTGCAGGTGGTGCCTGCCCGGCACCCCTGGCGCTGGGCCGGGTCGATTTTTGCCGCATTGGTGTTGCTCGCCATTGTGCATTCCCTGGCCACCAACCCACGCTGGGAATGGGGTGTGTTCGGCCAGTGGTTCTTCTCGCCATCGGTACTGCGCGGCCTGGGCCAGACGCTGTTACTGACACTGCTCAGCACCGTGTTCAGTGTCATCCTCGGCACCGCGCTGGCGTTGGCGCGGTTGTCAGGGTCGCCGTTGCTGGCGGCTTTGGCCTGGGGTTACATCTGGTTTTTCCGCTCGATGCCGGCGCTGCTGGTGCTGATCATCCTCTACAACTTTGCGTACCTCTATGACCACATCGTGCTCGGCGTGCCGTTCACCGAGGTGGTGTTCGCCGAATGGTCGACGGTGGATGTGCTCAGCCAATTCACCGTGGCGGTGCTGGGCTTGAGCCTGATGCAGGCGGCCTATGCGGCAGAGATCATTCGCGGCGGCCTGATCGGTGTTGACGCCGGCCAGCATGAGGCCGCCGCAGCCTTGGGGTTGCCCACTTCGCGGCGGATCTTCCGCATCATCCTGCCCCAGGCGCTGCGCTCGATTCTGCCGTCGGGGTTCAACGAGATTATCGGCCTGGTCAAGGGCACCTCCATCGTCTACGTGCTGGCGTTGCCGGAGCTGTTCTACACCGTGCAGGTCATCTACAACCGCACCCAGGCGGTGATCCCGCTGCTGATCGTGGCGACAGTGTGGTACCTGATTATCACCACTGTGCTCACCAGCGCCCAGTATTACGTCGAGCGCTACTTTGCCCGGGGCACCGCCCGCGTACTGCCACTCACGCCGTTGCAGCGTCTACGCGGCTGGTTCAAGGAGAAAACCCATGGCTGAAGCACGCGTCGGGCGCATTCAGATCCAGGGCGTGGGCAAGCGCTTTGGTAACCAGCAGGTCTTGCAAGACATCGACCTGACCATCGACCCCGGCAAGGTCACGGTGATCCTTGGGCCCTCCGGCTCGGGCAAATCCACCTTGCTGCGCACCATCAACCACTTGGAGAAGATCGACAGCGGGCATATCACCATCGACGGTGAATACGTTGGCTATCGACGCAAGGGTGATCTGCTTTACGAGTTGAAAGAGCGCGAGATTCTCAAACGGCGCATCGACGTAGGTTTTGTATTCCAGAACTTCAACCTGTTTCCACATCTCACCGCCTGGGAAAACATCGCCGAGGCGCCCCTGGCCCACCAGCGTTGGAGCAAGGCCGAGGCGCCAGCCAAGGCGGCGCAGCTGTTGGCCAAGGTCGGCCTGGCGGACAAGGCCGATGCCTACCCGCGCCAGCTCTCCGGTGGCCAGCAGCAGCGGGTCGCCATTGCGCGGGCCCTGGCGCTGGACCCCAAGGTGCTGCTGTTCGACGAGCCCACCTCGGCCCTCGACCCGGAGCTGGTGGGCGAAGTGCTCGATGTGATCAAGGGCCTGACCCAACTGGGGGTGACCCTGGTGATCGTCACCCATGAGATCGGCTTTGCCCGCGAAGTGGCTGACCACGTGGTGTTTCTCTGCGACGGCCAACTGATCGAAGAAGGCCCGCCCGAACAGATTTTCCGCCAGCCCCGACATCCCCGCACCCAAGCCTTTCTCGGCAAAGTGCTTTAGTTCAAGGAGTGACTGCCCATGTTCATCAATACCGCCCGTGTGGCCTTGCTGACGCTCGCCGTCGGCACCGCACACACCGCCTACGCCGTGCAGCAGGTCGACCTCAGCCCCGACCGAGTGCGCATCCATGTCCCCCGTAACGAAGCGGCCATCGCGCAGATTCCGCCGGGCTTCAAGTTCGCCCAGCCGGGCAAGTTCACCGTGGCTGTGTCCGGTGTGGCGGGGCCACCGCTGGCGCTGCTGGCCAACGACGACAAGACCACCATCGGCAGCGAAGCCGACACCGCACAGCTTGTCGCTGATAGTTTGGGCCTGCAACTCAACGTGGTGCAGACCAGTTGGGAGGATTGGCCCCTGGGCGTCAGCTCGGGCAAATATGACGCGGTGATCAGCAACGTCACCGTGACCGAAGCGCGCAAGAAGCGTTTCGACTTCGCCACTTATCGCCAGGACGTGCTCGGGTTTTATGTGAAGAGCACCAGCAAGATCAGTGAAATCAAACAGGCCTCGGGCATTGCCGGGCTGAAGATCATCGTCGGTTCCGGCACCAACCAGGAAAAGGTCCTGCTGGCCTGGAACGAGGCCAATGAGAAGGCCGGTATCAAGCCTGCGCTGCTGCAGTACTTCGACGACCAGGCTGCCGCGCAACTGGCGGTGCAGTCGGGGCGCAGCGATGCGTTGTTCGGTCCCAACTCGGTATACGCCTATTCCGCCGCGATCACCGGTGGCATCAAGCGTGTCGGCACCGTGAACGGTGGCTGGCCGTTGCAGGCGGATATCGCCGTGACCACGCGCAAGGACAACGGTCTGGTCAAGCCGATCCATACGGCGCTGGAGGGCGCGATTGCCGGTGGCCAATACGAGCAGGTGCTGCAGCGATGGGGGCTGGATGTAGAGCGCGTCGATAAGTCGCTGATCAACCCACCGGGCCTGCCGGACTAGGAGCTTTGACCATGGGACTGACACGACGTGAAGCGCTGTCGAGCATTGCTGCCGTGGGCGGCGAGAAAGCCGTCAAGGATGCACTGGCGGTTTTGGGCCTGGGCCCTTCGTCGCACCGCCGTCCGCAACCGCTGAAACTCAAGGACGGCCTGGGGCACGGCACTCGTGTGCTGGTGCTCGGCGCCGGCATCGCCGGGCTGGTCACCGCCCTGGAACTGAGCCGTGTCGGGTTCAATGTGCAGTTGCTGGAAGCGCGGGATCGGGTGGGCGGCCGCACGTGGACGATCCGTAACGGTGACCGCGTGGACTACAAGGACGGCCGTACGCAAACGGCCGCGTTTGACCCAGGCCATTACTTCAATGCCGGCCCCGCACGGATTCCCAGCCAGCACCGCACGATACTCGACTATTGCAGTGAGCTGGGCGTGCCGCTGGAAGTGCTGGTCAACAGCAGCCATGGCGCCCAGGTGCGCCCGGACCTGCAACAGCCGGCGTTCACCGTCGGCCAGGCGATCAATGATGCGCGTGGACATTTGTCCGGTTTGCTGGCCAAGGCCGTGCAACGGGATACCCTCGATGATGTGTTGAGCGGCGAAGAGCGCACCCGGTTGCTGGCGTTCTTGCAAGTGTATGGCGACTTGTCACAAGCGCTGGTGTTCGAGGGCACCCTTCGTTCCGGACACCTGGAATCACCGGCGCATCCCGGCGCCTTGCCCGCCAGCCGCAGTCCGTTGTCGCTGGATCGGCTCCTGCATCCGGAACTGTGGGGCGCGTTGTTGCACACCGAATTCCCGGAGTTCTCGGCCACCATGTTCCAGCCCGTGGGCGGCATGGACCGCATCACCGAGGCCTTCTACCAACGTGTGCGCGGGCAGGTGCAACTGGGTGCCCAGGTGCGGCAGATCCGCCAGCTCGAAGATGGCGTGGCGGTGACCTACCACGACTCATCCAGCGGGCGCGAGCAGGTGGTGCGCGCGGATTACCTGGTCTCGACCTTGCCCCTGCCGCTCCTGGCCAAGCTTGACACTGACTTCAGCGACCCGATCAAGGCCGCTTTGCGCAGTACCCGCAGTGATCAGGCCACCAAGGTCGCGTGGCAATCGCCGCGCTTCTGGGAGACCGATTACCGTACCTACGGTGGCCTGTCCTGGATCGATCATCCGGCGCGGCTGCTGTGGTACCCGAGCAATGACCTCAACACCCGTGAAGGTTTATTGGTGGCCGGTTACGTGACCGGGGAGGGGGCCGACGTGTTTGGCGCACAGCCATTCGCCACGCAATACGCCACATCAAAAGAGGCGGTGGAGTGGCTGCATCCGGGTTACTCCAAACACCTGCGCCACCCGCTGGCGGTGTCGTGGGAACAGATTCCCTACAGCGAAGGCCCGTGGCTGCAACGGGAACATTTCCCGGCCGACGCCAGCGCCTTGCTGGAGCAACCCCACGGCCGCGTGTATTTCGCCGGCGACGGCCTGGTGCAAAGCGGTGTGGGCATCTGGCAGGAATCGGCGGCCAACTCGGCGCGTCATGTGGTCGGGCAACTGGCCGAGCGGGTGACTCAACAACGACAGCGAGCGGCAGTGGCCGCCTCATAAGGAGCAACACCATGAGCGACAGCATTCAACGCACCAGCGTCGGCGATTTCCCGATCTCGCAGACGGTTACCGTACCGGCTTCGGCGAGCCTGGTTTTTGTCAGTGGTACCTTGCCCGATCTCGTCGATCCGAACGTTCCAGGCGTCTATGGCAATACCGAAATACAGACGGTTTCGGTGTTCAATAAAATCCGCCACATCCTGCGTCAACAAGACCTGGACCTGGGCGATATCGTGCAGTTGCGCGTCTTTCTGGTGGGCGCCGAGGAAACCGACGGCAAGCTGGATTTTGCCGGATTGCAGCGCGGCTACACGCAGTTCTTCGGCACACCGCAGCAGCCCAACAAGCCCGCGCGTACGGCGTTGCAAGTGGTGGCGTTGCCATTGCCAGGGGCGTTGGTGGAAGTGGAGGCGATTGCCGCCAGGACGGTGTGATCCATCTAGGCTGTTCACGGTCCGGTACATGACCGTGAATAGCGTATGTCATGTCTTTGTCGCTTACAGTCCCTACCTTGTCCGGAGCGTTTTCTCTCACGAACCTCAAGGGATTGAATAGTGCTATGTCGACTCTTACCCGCCGAACCCTGCTGAAGGCCGCCGCCATCGGCTCTGCCTACACCCTGCTGCCCGACTCCATTCGCCAGGCTCTGGCGATACCCGCCAACAACCGTACCGGCACGATCATGGACGTGGAACATGTGGTCATCCTGATGCAGGAAAACCGTGCGTTCGACCACTACTTCGGCACCTTGCCTGGCGTGCGCGGCTTCAGTGATCGTTTCACGATTCCGCTGGCAGGCGGGCGCAGTGTGTGGGAGCAGCAGGGCAAGGGACGGCGGGTGTTGCCGTATCACCTCGACAGTTCGCAGGGCAACGCCCAGCGGGTCAATGGTACGCCGCACTCTTGGGTGGACGAGCACGCTGCCTGGGGCAGTGGCCGCATGAACGCCTGGCCGACCTACAAGACCAACACCTCGATGGGTTACTACCGCGAGCAGGAGTTGCCGTTCCAGTTCGCCCTGGCCAACACCTTTACCTTATGCGATGCCTACCACTGCTCGGTCCACGCCGGCACCAACCCCAACCGCCTGTTCCATTGGACCGGCACCAACGGCCCGACCGGTGCCAACGTCGCCGCGGTGGTCAACGAATGGGATGGCCCGGGCGCGGTGAGCGTGGGGTACACCTGGAAAACCTACCCTGAACGCCTGGAAGAGGCGGGCGTGAGTTGGAAGGTCTATCAGTTCTTGCCGGACAACTTCGGCGACAACCCTTTGGCCGGTTTCCGCCAGTTCCGAGCGGCGAGTGTCGCGGCCGGCAACCCCGCCATCCCCCCGAAAGACTTCAAGAATTTTGTGCCCTACAGCGATCAGCTCAACGCCCGCGTGCCGCTGTACAAAGGCAACGGCAACACACTGCCGTCCGCCAACGGGTCGGACCTGGAAGCGATCATCCAGGGGTTTCGCGACGATATCCAAAACGGCCGCCTGCCCCAGGTGAGCTGGCTGGTCGCGCCAGCCAATTACTCTGAGCACCCCGGGCCTTCCAGCCCGGTGCAGGGCGGTTGGTTCACCCAGGAGATCCTCAAGGCACTGACCGACAACCCTCAGGTCTGGAGCAAGACGGTGTTGCTGGTCAACTACGATGAGAACGATGGTTTCTTTGACCATGTCCCCTCTCCGTCAGCCCCGTCCAAACGTGTGGATGGCAGCTTTGCCGGTAAGTCGACGGTGAAGTTCGACAGCGAGGTGTTCACCCACCCGGCACCGCCCGGCTCCACTCAACAGCCTGCGCCCGACGGTGGCGTCTACGGGCCAGGCCCACGGGTGCCGATGTTGGTGCTGTCGCCCTGGAGTCGTGGTGGTTGGGTCAATTCCCAGGCGTTCGATCACACCTCGGTGCTGCAATTTCTGGAGAAGCGTTTCCAGGTACGCGAACCCAATATCAGCGCGTGGCGTCGTGCGGTGTGCGGCGATCTCACGTCGGCGTTCAACTTCGTCAACCCCAACACCGAACTGCTACCACCGCTGCACACCACTACCCGGCAGGCTGCGGACTTGCTGCGCCAGCGCCAGGAGCAGCTGGCTCAAGTGACAGTGCCAGCGGTGGGCCGGCAACAGACGCCGCATCAGGAGCCCATGGCTCGGCCCTCCCGCGCGTTGCCGTACCAGTTGAATGTCGGGGGGACGGTTGACCGTCGCGCCAGTTCGCTGACCCTGAACTTCTTCAACCATGGTGAGCAGGGCGCGGTCTTCCACGTCTACGACCAGCGTCGCTTGGAAGAGATCCCACGGCGCTACACCGTGGGCGCCGACAATAACCTCAGTGACACCTGGGCAATCGCGGGCGGCTATGACCTGTGGTTGCTGGGACCGAATGGCTTTCACCGCGCTTTCAAAGGGGATTTGCTACGTCGCGAGCCCGAGTTGTCGGTGGCCTATCAGGGCGACAGCCTGCAACTGACGATGATCAACCCCAGTAAGTGCCCGGCCTCGATCACGATTGAGCGTTGCCCTTACACCCAGCAAGGGCCTTGGCAGGTTGAAGTCGCCCCGGCCAGCTCCCAGCAACGCACCTTCTCGCGCCAGCCGAGCGGTGGTTGGTATGACTTCACGGTACGCAATGAGCATGGCTGGGTTCGCCGAGTGGCGGGGCGGATCGAGACTGGCGCGCACAGCATCAGTGATCCGCTGATGGGGAAGCGGGGTTAACGATCATCTCCTGACGAGTGCGGCCAAATTTGTAGTGAGCGGGCTTGCCCCGCGCTGGGTGGCGA
>NZ_JBOICG010000573.1:0-4239 GCF_050739995.1 Pseudomonas sp.
CCCCCTCCCACATTTTGATCACATTTCAATCGAGGATCAGTGGCGCTCGAGGGCATTGACGAGGTCGTGGAAGGCTTCGCGGTTGGACTCGTTCAAGCCCATCAGGATCTTGTGCGCTTCCAGCACCTTGACCCGCACCACTTCCTCGGACTGGTCCTGGGATGGCAGGTCGGTCAGGCATTCCGGGCAAGGGATCGGGCGATCAACGATGTTGAACACCTGGTCGAATCCCATGGACTGCAACAGACGGGTGATGTCTTCGTGGGTGGTGACGACTGTCGGCAACAAGCCGACCTTCTGCCGAGACAGAATGGACAACTTGGCCAGCAGGCCCAGGGTGGTGCTATCGATGCTGCGGGTTTCGGTCAGATCGATCACGATCGCCGAGAAGTTCAGCGCTGTGAAGATCCGCTCAATCGTCGCATCCAGCGCCGAACACAAGGTCAGGCGCACTTCACCGACAAACTTCAGGACGAAGGTCCCGTCTTGCTCGGCGAATTGGATTCTTCCGGTACTCATCAAAGGTTCCTGCTCAACACCAATAGGGCGATATCATCCGGCATCTCCCCCAGCGTGGCCAATCCAAACACTTGCCGCAGGCCATCCAGGCTGCCGCCCGCCGACTTGACCTTTTGGGGCAAGGCGGCTTCTTTCTCCTTGAGTGTAGGCTCTGGAAGAAGGTCGAGGATGCCGTCGGACATCAGCGTGAGGCTGAAGGTCGGCGGCAGTTCCAGGATGTGGTCTTCGTAAGTGGCTTCATTGAACAAGCCAACGGGCAGACCACGCCCTTCCAGGTAACGCACACTGTCAGGAGTGTATAGAACAGGCATCGGCAGGTGACCGCCAATGCTGTAGGTCAAAAGACCGGTTTCTTCATCGATCACGCCGCCGACCATCGTCACGTGCTTGCCCAGCTTGCAGCTGATCAGGCCCCGGTTGATGTGGCCCAGCACTTGCGAAGGGGTGAACTCCGGCAAGGTGCCATTGCGCTTGGATTCAAATAACAGCCGTGTGGTCATGAACTTCAACAACACGGTCACAAAAGCAGAAGAAGCGCCGTGACCGGAGACATCGGCCAGGTAGAACGCCACACGCCGCTCATCCACCCGGAAGTAGTCGACAAAATCACCCGACAGGTACAACGACGGGATGATCTGGTGAGCAAACTTGAAGTCGTCGATGGTCCAGGGGCTGACCGGCAGCATGTTCATCTGCACCTGGCGACCGGCGTTCTGGTCTTCCTGGAGCAAATTCAAGCTGGCTTCGAGTTCGCGGTTGGCGGTTTCGAGCTTCTCGCGGTAGCGCTGGTTCTCGACCAGCAGGCGTGCACGATCCAGCGCGCGGCGCACCGAGTGCTCCAGCACGGCCAAGTCTTCCAGGGGCTTGATCAGGTAGTCGGCGGCGCCCAGGCGCAAGGCTTCGACGGCATCGTTCATCACGCCGGCACCGGACACGACAATCACCGGCGTCTGCGGAGCAAGCTCGGTCACCTGGCGGATCAGCTCAAGGCCGCCCATCTGGGGCATGCGCAGGTCGCAGATCACAAGGTCGGGCTTGTCGCGCTCGAACACCTGGAGACCCTGTTGGCCATTGCCGGCCTGCAGGACGCTGAAGCCACTGTCTTCCAAATAGGCCGCGAGGCTCGCGCGCACTACTTCGTCGTCATCGATTATCAGCAGCGTGGCACTGGTTTTTTGCATGTGGGCAAACGGCGCCAGAATTAGGTTGGCGTAGGTGGCTCGACAATGGCCGGGTCACGTACTGGATTCGCTTTCTAGCCTCTCTGTCCTACAAAGCATAGGCAATTAACCCACGCACAACTGTAAAGCAGAGGTGCCCTTCTAAGGCGCAGACGGTACTCCCATCCGTCAGGGGTTTCAAGCTCATGCCGATGGTCGCTGGGCGTCTTTACACCGCAAATCACCGGGAGTTATAAGAACACCCACCACCACAACACAAAGTAAGGATGGAACCCATGAGCGAACACGAGCGCGACTACGCCGAAAAACGCGATTTCATCCGTATGCGAGTGGATGCCGATGTGTCGTTGATCCACGCCGGCCAAGAGATTGCCGGGGTTTGCCTGGATCTCTCCAGCTCCGGCATGCAGGTGCAGGCCCCTCGACAATTCAACGTGGGTGACCAACTGACGGTGCGCATCGATTCGGAGCACGCAGCCCTCAAAGGCCTGGAGGCAGACACTGAAGTGGTGTGGACCAAGGCCGCGGGGGATGAGCAGCACCTGGGCCTCAAGATCTTGAAAATGCGCTGAAACCCGCCCACAAAAAAGGCGACCGCCAGGGTCGCCTTCATTTCAATGCGTCACGACTTAAAAATCGTCGACGACCTTGCCATCCTTGACCTTGAACTCACGGTTCTGCAGGTAGGCGTTACGGATGAAGGTGTATTTGTCGCCAGTGATCAGCTTCTCGCTGTCCAGCAGGCTGGCACGAGTATCGACAACGTTCAGGCCGAAGGTGCTGTTACGCCAGCCGATATCGTTCATGTAGCGATACGGTTGGGTGTAGGTGTCGACGTACTTGGACGGTGCATCACGCAGGGTGCTTGGGCCCAGCAACGGCAGCATCACGTAAGGACCGCTGCCAACGCCCCAGTAGCCGAGGGTCTGGCCGAAATCTTCGTCATTGCGGTGCAGCCCCATTTTGGTGCCGACATCAATAAAGCCCAGCACGCCAAAAGTGGTGTTCACCAGCAGACGAGCGGTGTCGACACCCGCCGCGTGCGGCTTGAGCTGCAACACGTCGTTGGCAAAGTTGCCAACATCACCGATGTTGCGGAAGAAGTTGTGGATGCCCGTCTGTACGAACTGCGGAGTGACGAACTGATAGCCTTGAGCCAATGGCTTGAGGGCGTAGGTGTCAATCGTGTCGTTGAAGGTGAAGATCGGGCGGTTGACGCTTTCCCATGGATCGTCTTCCGACGCAGCCTGAGCAGCGAACGGGGCCATCAGAATAGTGGCACACACAGATAGCTGAGCGAAATACTGGCTCCAGCGCATAGCTTTAGCTCCTTGAATAGTCTGTCATGGGCGCTATGCCCTGAAGAAGACCGTCAGTATATGACGGAAGTATCAATTTAGGCAGCCAGTAGGAAACGTCATATAGAAAATGCACAAAATCCCTACAATCTCCTGCCAGTGTCATCTGCTTGTCATCCCGCCTCGCTAGCGTCACAGCTATTTCAGGGATGTCGAAATGCCTCAAGCCGAAATTGCCGTCGCCAGCGCCCCTTCCTTGACCGCCGTGCTGTTCGGCTTGAGTGGCTGCCTGGTGGATTTCGGTTCCCAGGCACGCACCGATTCGCCCTCTCCCGACTCTCAAGCCACTCCTGGCGCGCTGAAGATCCTGCGTAGCCTCAAGGATCAAGGCGTGCCCTGCGCGTGGCTGGATGAGCTGCCCGCCTCAATCACCACGCCATTGGCTGCGACACTGCCTGGCTGGCTGAAAGCAACATCACCCTCCTCCATCCGTTGGCCGGCGCCTCATGCGTGCTGGCAAGCCTTGATGGAATTGAACATCGAACGCCTGGAAGGCTGCGTGCTGGTCAGCGGTGAGCCGCGCCTGCTGCAATCGGGCCTGAATGCCGGGCTGTGGACCATCGGTTTAGCGTCCTGCGGCTCACTCTGTGGCCTGGCGCCCGAGCAGTGGCAGGCACTTACCGAGCAACAACGCGAACACAAGCGCGGTAAAGCCACGATGGCACTGTATGGGCTGGGTGTGCACTCGGTGATCGACCACTTGGGCGAACTCGGCACCTGCCTGGCGGACATCAACCTGCGCCAGCTCAAAGGCGAAAAGCCCTGACACGGATCATGCACAGTCGACGCCAGTGGATTAATCTACAGGTCAGCCCGTAGACCTTTCTCGGCGTGCCGCGGTCTATGCCAGTGCCTATCGATAAAAGGAAACACGTCATGCCTGATCGCAAAAAACTGGAAGAACAGGTCGAAATCCTGCGCGGGCAGTTGGAACAGGAGCCGCCGCTGTCGGAAGAAAAACGTGAAGCGCTGGAAGCCTTGATTGCCAAGTTTGAATTACAACTTGAACTGGAACCGGCCACTCAAACCCCCAGTATTTCCGACGATGTAAATCAAGCGGCCATCGAGTTTGACGCCGAACACCCGGTCATTTCCGGGACCTTGCGCAATATCATGATCACCCTGGGCAATATCGGGATCTAAACCAAGACCGATGCATGCATAGAAACCAATGTGGGAGC
>NZ_JBOICG010000574.1:0-3221 GCF_050739995.1 Pseudomonas sp.
ACCCCAGCCTGGAGCGCCGAAATCCTGCTGACCGCCGCCGAAGACAGTGCCGGCGTACAAGCCTTCGCCCAGGCCCTGGCCCGGCAACGCCCCGAAGACCTCGTGACCTTCACCCCGCTCAAAGAGATACCGGCACCGAGCCAGTTACCCGCCAGCACCCGCTTGGTCCTGCTCGACCTGCCCAGCCTCGACTGGCGCCTCAAGGACCCCCAAGGCCCTTCGACCCTGGTGCTGCGTATCAGCCGCCTGCAAGCCCGACAGCGCCTGGGAACCTCTCATCCAGCCAAAATCAGCCTGCTCTGGAGCGATCCGCCGCTGGAGCGCCAGTTGAACCTGATCGCCAATATCTTGCCCCAGGCGCGACGCATCGGTGTGCTCTACGGCATCGACAGCGAATTCCTGCTTCGCGAATTAGCCCAGTACGCAGAACCTATGGGCCTGGAAATCGTGCCGCAACTCTGGGACAACATTAACGACAGCCGACCGCTGCAAAACCTGTTCAAGAACAGCGACGTGCTGCTGGGCCTCGACGATCCGCAGCTGTACAACCCGAAGACCGTGAAGAACCTGTTGCTCAGCAGCTACGCCCAGCAACTGCCGCTGGTGGGGCCCAACGCCGGCTTCGTCAAGGCCGGCAGCCTGGCCAGTACCTACAGTGACCAGACCGACTGGCTCGATGTGCTCGACCGTCTGCTGGACCACCCACCGGCCAACTGGCCGCGCTCGTTGTATCCGGAACACTTCAAAGTCGTGGGCAACCCGCAAGTCGCGCGCTCACTGGGCATCGAACAGGTTGACGAAGCCGCCGTCGCCGCCCGATTGGCCGAAGGAGAAAAACGCCCATGACCTTGCGCCGTCGCTGGGACATCAACACCCGCACCCAACTCATCACCCTGGGCCCGGCACTGTTGCTGACGTTGCTGTTGATCAGCTTCTTTACCTTCGTGCGCATCCAGGACTTGCGCCAGGAACTGGACCATACCGGCCAATTGATCGCCAACCAGCTCGCCCCGGCGACCGAGTACGGAGTGATCTCCGGCAACAACGACGTGCTCGACAGTCTGCTGCGCGCCACCTTGGCGACGCCTCACGTGCGATTCCTGGAGATTCAGGACAGCTCCGAGAACATCCTGGTGTACGTTGAGCAGCCAACAGAGAAGCACGACCGCTCGCTGTCGGTAAAAGTCTTCCAGGCGCCGATCCGCCTGCAGCATATCCAGTTGGGCACGGACTTTTTCCAGGACAACCTCAATGAACCCAAGGCACCACGGGCGGATTACCTGGGCCGGGTGATCGTCGGTATGTCCAACGATGCCTTCAGCCAACGTCAGCAGGAAATCCTGTTCAAGGCCGGCATCCTTGCTCTTTTCGCCCTGCTGTTTACCTTCCTGCTCGCACGGCGCTTGGCCGCCAGCCTGTCGCAGCCGATCAGCGCCATGGGTACTGCGGTAAAAGCCATCCAGCAAGGTGACTACAAGACGCCGCTACCGATTGTCGATGACTCAGAGCTGGGCGACTTGTCACGCCATATCAACAACCTGGCCGAGGGCCTCAACCAGGCCAGCCGGGAACAACAGCAGGCCATGGCGCAATTGATCCAGACCCGCGAAGAGGCCGAGCGAGCGAACAACGCCAAGTCTGACTTCCTGGCGATGATGAGCCACGAATTGCGCACCCCGATGAACGGTGTGCTGGGCATGCTGCAACTGCTGGAAACGACCGAAATGACCGAGGAGCAGACCGAATACGCGGCGCTGGCCTCCGAGTCCACCGAGCATCTGCTCAAAGTGATCAACGACATCCTCGACTTCTCGCGCATTGAACGCGCCGCTCTTGAACTGGAGCATATCTCCTTCAACCTAGCGGACCTGATCAGCAACTGCGCCCAAGCCTTTCAGCACAGCGCCCAGCAGCGCGGACTCGCCTTGGAGCTGCCAATCCCTCTGGGCATGGACTCGCTGCAGGTACAGGGCGACCCGACGCGCATCCGACAGATTCTGGTGAACCTGATCGGCAACGCGTTGAAGTTCACCGAGCACGGCACCGTTACCGTCGAGCCCCATTGGCAAACCCTTGACCATGAACTGGTGTGGTTCACCTGTACGGTGCGCGACAGCGGCATCGGAATTTCCGCCGAGCGCCTGGAACTGATGTTCGACGCGTTCCAACAAGCCGACAGTTCCATTTCAAGACGTTACGGCGGCACCGGCCTTGGTCTGCCCATCGCCCGCACCCTGGCCGAACGCATGGGCGGCACCTTGCGTGCCAAGAGCGAAGAGGGTCGCGGCTCGGTGTTTACTCTGGAAATTCCGCTGGCCATCGATCAGAAAAGTCTGCCGGCGATCACCCCGGCGATCAGCGGAAAAGCGAGTGCCGGGGATGGACGGCACGTGTTGCTAGTGGAGGACAACCCGGTCAACCGCACCGTGGTTGAAGCCATGTTGCGTAGCCTGGGTTTTGAAGTCAGCCTGGCCACCGACGGCGCCGAGGCGATCCGCAGTGCCGAGAGCCTGATTTTCACCGTGATCCTGATGGACTGCCGCCTGCCACTGATCGACGGCTACGAAGCGACTCGGCAAATCCGCCAACTGCCCGGCTGCGCCGACCTGCCGATCATCGCCCTGACGGCCAATGCCTTGCAGGGCGACCGGGAAGCCTGCCTGGCAGCCGGAATGAACGATTACCTGGCTAAGCCATTCAAACGCACGGATTTGCAGCAAATCCTACAGCGATGGGTGCATTAGTGCTGCGCCACCAGCCAACTGCGACTGGCGTGAAACACGAAAGTGCGGCAGTCTTAGGCACCCAAACGGGCCGATAAACAGGCTCGGTTTAAAATTTCAGTGAACAAGTGTACATTGAGTGCCTTGACGCTGTGACTTTCACTACAACGCAATAGTCTATGTGTAGGCTGCCGATATGAGGCATGAACGCTTCAGTCGGCCGGGAAGATTTACCCTGCCCTGCCGCATGGGATTATTGAGGAGCTCGCATGACCAAACAAAACGCCTTTACCCGGGAAGACCTGCTGCGCTGCAGTCGCGGTGAGCTGTTCGGCCCAGGTAACGCGCAACTGCCCGCCCCGAACATGCTGATGGTGGATCGCATCACCCATATCAGCGAAGAGGGTGGCAAGTACGGCAAAGGTGAATTGGTCGCCGAGCTGGATATCACCCCGGACCTGTGGTTCTTCGCCTGCCACTTCGAAGGTGATCCGGTAA
>NZ_JBOICG010000575.1:0-9406 GCF_050739995.1 Pseudomonas sp.
CTGACCCACTGCTATCGGGAGCAAGCCCCCTCCCACATTTTTATTCGTGAACGGCCACGCCCTTGAGGTAAGGCGCAGGCGCTGCCCCGAGGTTGCTCAGCATGCGCTCGCTGTACCAATCCACAAAGTTCACCACGCCGAACTCATAAGTCTTGGAGTACGGGCCAGGCTGATAAGCCGTGGAGTTGATCCCGCGCTGGTTCTCTTCGGCCAGGCGACGGTCCTGGTCGTTGGTGGCATCCCACACTTGGCGCATGCGCTCCACGTCGTAGTCCACGCCTTCCACGGCATCCTTGTGCACGATCCACTTGGTGGTGACCATGGTTTCCTGGGCACTGATAGGCCATACGGTGAACACGATGATGTGATCGCCCATGCAGTGGTTCCACGAGTGGGGCAGGTGCAGGATGCGCATCGAGCCCAGGTCAGGGTTCTTGATGCGGCCCATGAGTTTGGCGCAGCCTTGTTTGCCATCCATGGTCATCGACACGGTGCCCTTGAGCAGCGGCATGCGCACGATGCGGTTACGCAGGCCGAAGCTGGCGTGGGCGTAAGGAATCTTCTCGGCATCCCAGGCAGCGGCGGAGGCGGCCACGTGGTCCTTGAACGCCTGGTCGGCGCGTGGGTCGGTGACGTCGTCCCATTCCAGCAGGGTTTTCAGCAGTTCAGGGTGCGAGGCGTTGCAGTGGTAGCACTCGCGGTTGTTCTCCAGCACCAGCTTCCAGTTGGCTTTCTCCATCAAGGTGGTGGTAATCGCCACCTTGGTGTTCTCCATGTCGTAGGGTTCCATGTAGTGGTTCAGTGTCGACAGGAAGTCATCGATGGCCGGAGGGTTCTGCGCCAGGCTGATGAAGATGTAGCCGCCGGCGGTCTTCACGTTCACTGGCTTCAAGCCGTACTGCTTCATGTCGAAGTCGGCGCCCATTTCGGTGCCGGCGAATAGCAGGCGCCCGTCCAGTTCGTAGGTCCACTGGTGGTAGTGACACACCAGTTTGGCGACCTTGCCCTTTTCGCTGGTGCACAAGCGCGAGCCACGGTGACGGCACACGTTGTGGAACGCATGCACCACGCCTTCGGCGCCACGGATCACGATGATAGGGTTCTTGCCCACCTGCAGGGTCAGGTAGTTGCCCTTGGTGGGGATCTCGCAGGTCATGCCGGCGATCAACCATTCCTTCTGGAAGATCTCCTGCATGTCGATATCGAACAGTCGCTCATCAGAATAGAACGGCTGCGGCAGCGAGAAAGTGCGCTCGCGCTCTTGCAGCATTTGCGCGGTGGCCTTGCGTGCGGGTTCCAGCGGATCGCCCAAGCTTAAGGTTGCGGTGACGTCCATCGTGTGTGTCCTCATGGCCATTCGGTGTGGCCGGCGAATAGTGGCTACGGTTGTACTACGCAAGGCGTAAAGAAAGCGTCGTTGTTGGCGCTGAGTGTGGGGCCGGCGAACGCCAGAACCTTGTCCATTAGCGACATGGCCCACTCTGATCCCGACGCGCAACGCCCGTGGTATGGGGGCTGGTCGCGATAAGTATGTGAATGTCGCAGATAGGTAAATGGGCGGTTCTGGCGTTACGCAGAATCGCCACCATAAGGCCGACCTACGGCTACGGAGAACAACATGTCCAATAATTTCCTGAATCCGGTAACCACCCAGACCTGGGCCAATGGTCGACACATCGTCCGTTGCGTCAAAGTCATCCAGGAAACCTGGGACGTGCGCACCTTCTGCTTCATGGCCGACCAGCCGATCCTGTTCTTTTTCAAGCCGGGGCAATTCGTCACCCTGGAGCTGGAGATCGACGGCCAGCCGATCATGCGTTCCTACACCATTTCCAGTTCGCCGTCGGTGCCCTACAGCTTTTCGGTGACCATCAAGCGTGTGCCGGGCGGCAAGGTCTCCAACTGGCTGCACGATACCCTTCATGAAGGGCAAGAGTTGGCGGTGCACGGGCCGGTTGGGCTGTTCAATGCCATCGACTTCCCGAGCCCGAAAGTGCTGTACCTCAGTGGCGGTGTCGGCATCACGCCGGTGATGTCCATGGCACGTTGGTTCTACGACACCAATGCCAACGTCGACATGACGTTTATCCACAGCGCCCGCTCACCCAAAGACATCATCTACCACCGCGAGTTGGAACACATGGCGTCGCGGATTGATAACTTCAGCCTGCACCTGATCTGTGAGAAGCACGGGTTGGGCGAGCCTTGGGCCGGTTATCGCGGTTACCTGAACCACAAGATGCTGGAACTGATGGTGCCGGACTTCCTCGAACGCGAAGTGTTCTGCTGCGGCCCTACGCCGTACATGAACGCGGTGAAACGCCTGTTGGAAGTCGCCGGTTTCGATATGGAGCGCTATCACGAGGAATCCTTCGGCGCGACGCCACCGGAAGCCCGAGCAGATGCGGTGGAGCAAGCCGAACAAGCCGCCGAGGCGCCGGAAATCGACCTGGCGGATCTGCACCAGGTGGAGTTCATCGCATCGGGTAAAAGTATCCGCGTGGCGCCCGGCGAAACGGTTCATGCGGCTGCGGCCAAGCTTGGTTTGTTGATCCCGAAAGCTTGTGGCATGGGCATCTGTGGTACGTGCAAGGTGATGAAGCTGGGTGGGGAAGTCGAGATGGACCACAACGGCGGGATCACCGAAGAGGATGAAGCCGAAGGCTACATCCTCTCGTGCTGTAGCGTACCGAAGGGTGATGTGCGTATTGAGTTCTGAGGCTCAGTACAGCTCTGGCCGGCGATCCTGGTGAACGTGGTTGTGGGCACTGATTGACTTGTTCCCGGCCTGTTCCAGGGGCAGGTCAGCCACCAGTCGCTGTTCCTCTTGGTGTGAGGTTGCGCCGGCCAGCGGGTAGCCATCGGCGTCGACAATGACCGAGCCGCCCACCCAATTGACGCCCCGTTCTTCGCCACAGCGGTCGCACGCGGCGATAAACAGGCGGTTGACCGCCGCATTGGCCTGAACCCGCACGATCTCTGCTGGCCGCTCGCCTACGGGGCGCGGGCCGTCCGGCCAGTTCACCGGAGCGCAGAGCAGGTCGGCTTGCGCCAGCGCTGGCAGGCGCACCCACTCGGGCAATTCGAGGTCGTAGCAGATCATCACGGCGATCCGCCCGACGCTGGTGTCGACCACCGGAGGTGGCGCATCGCCGGGGGCGAAGATGAGTTTCTCGCGGTCCCACAAGTGCGCCTTGCGGTACACGGTCAGCCGTCCGGTGGGCTCGACCAGCGCGGCACTGTTGGCCACCCGCCCGGCACTCAAGCGCTCGCAAAAACCCGCGACGATGATGATGCCGAGTTCCTGCGCCAGGCTTTTCCATAACCCAAGGGTTGGACCGTCGAGTGTTTCGGAAGCCTTGAAGGCTTCCTCCTTGTCGCCGAACGCATAGCCGCTCTGGATCAGTTCCGGTAAGACGATCACTTGGGCATTGAGACTGGCCGCTCCACGAATCGCACGCTCGGTCAGCGCTCGGTTGTAGTCGGCATCGCCGATACGCGGGGCCAGTTGATGGCAAACAACGCGTAGCTGTGTCACGACAAGTCTCCTTCCAGTACTCGCTCACTGGCTTGCATAGCTCGCGACTCGGCGGCGTGGTCGAGCCGGCGACTCATCAAGCAGTAAACCGCTGCCGAGACCGCCAGGCCAACGACGAACGCAATATCGGCGCCGCCCAGCATCACGCTGATGGGGCCTTGATAAAAACCTAGCGACATAAACGGAACCATTGCCGCCAGGCCGAGGAAATACGCAATGAGCCCGGCGCTGGACCAGCGACCGTAGATGCCGGACGGGTTGAAAATGTCGCTGATGGCGTAGCGCCCTTTTCGTACGACGTAGAAGTCTGCGAGGTTGACTGCCGTCCAGGGCACCAGGAAATACAGCATCAAGAGTACGAAGGTGTTGAAGCTGTGCAGGTAGCTCTCGGGGATGCTCAAGGCGATCATGAAAATGACCGCGGCTACCAGGCTGATCCCGATGATTCGGCTCTTGATTCGTGGCTTGATGGGGACGAAGCCGTCAATGGCACTGATCCCGGTGAGCATCGCGCCGTAGCAGTTGACCGCCATGATGCCGACCAGCGCCGGCACTGCAATCAGCACGGTAAAGGTGCCAAACCCCGGCAGCAGTTGGTTGCCCACTGCTTGCACGCTGCCAATGGCATCGGGAGAGGGCAGCGCTGATGCGAGAAAGGCGCCCAGTGACATCAGCCACAACGCCGAGCCGGCAGCCCCCAGATAGGTCCAGATGATGACGCTGCGCGAGGGTGTGTTGTGGGGCAGATAGCGCGAGTAATCCGAGACATAGACGGCGTAGCTGATCTGGTACCCCGCGGCAGCCGACAGTTGGATCAGGAATGCCGACCAGGAAAAGTGTGCGCCGAACACGGCTATATCGGCCTGCAGATGAATGATGGCCGCAACGGTCAGGACCGCGAACACACTGATCATCACGTAGGTCAGCCAGCGTTGCACAGTGTGCAGCAGGTCGTGGCCGATCACCGCAATCACCACGGCCAGGATGATCATCAACGCATACCAGGGCGCGCGGTTGCCGGGCAGCACGGTATTGATGGCGTCCGTTGCCAGGATCACGTTGAACACGTTGAAACCGATGTACACGAAGACCACCGCGATAAACGGCACGATGGCGCCACGCAGGCCGAATTGGGCGCGCGATTGGATCATCTGCGGCAAGCCCATGCGCGGGCCCTGGTTGGCGTGGAAGGCCATGGCGAATGTGCCCAGGCACACGCCGATCACGATCGCCAGGATCGAGTACACCAGGCTCAGCCCCAAGGCGGCGCCGGTAAATCCGGTGACCATGGTGGTCAGTACGAAGTTGCCGGTGAACCAGAACGGTGCCTGGTGCCAGACTTTGCCGTGACGCTCATTACGTGGCACGTAGTCAATGGAGCGGGTTTCGATTTTCAGCGTAGCGGAGGGCTGCGCAGCCGATCGGTTGGAGGGCGTGTTCATAGGCATCACGGTCTGTTTTTATTGAGTGAGATTACGAAGAGTCTTGTAAGTAAAAAAACTATTGAATCGGCATTCTCAAATAATCACTTCATGCGTTTCTGAACTTTCTACCTAAAGTCCTTTGATACAAGGCTCGCATTACGCAATCGCTCTTTATTTCCAAGTGATATAGGGAATTTTCCTACATGCGTCTACGCTGAGCAGCGCAGCCGTCGTATTCGCCCTTCGCATTGAAGCAGTAGGTGGACGTGCTTTTTTTATAAACCAAGGATGAATGCCATGTCTGCTATTCCCTCCCGTAGTAAGGGTGCTGTGCGCTTGCTTGCCAATGATGTCACTGCACTGATTCCCGACTTTCCTTTTCACTACCGCCGGTTTCTTGATACCGCCGTCACTAACCGCATGCCGTTGGCGCAGGTATCCAGCCAGGCGTATGGCAGTCAGGTGTTGATCGTCGGAGCTGGCGTCGCTGGCATGGTGGCGGCTTATGAAGCCATGCGCATGGGGCTGCACCCTGTGGTGGTGGAGGCCAGTGATCGCATCGGTGGGCGGCTGTATTCCTACGTGGCGGGCGATCCTCAAGATCCCGATAACAGTGTTATCTGCGAAATGGGGGCCATGCGCTTTCCTGTTTCAGGCAAGGCGTTGATGCACTATTTCGAGAAGGTTGGCATGACGGCCAACTCAGCGGATTTCCCTAACCCAGGTTCGGCTGCGACCCCAAGTACTGTGGTGGACTATCAGCAAGAACAGGTTTATTACGAGCGCAATAACTTGCCGCCCGAATATGCCGAGATCGAGCGGTTGTTGTTCGAGGTGTTCCTTGAGCAAGACCCGATCAAGTTCACTGAAATGGAAGCGGCAATGTCCGAGGGCAGTCTTGATCCGGACAAGATCAAGACTCTGTGGAACGCGATCCTGGACGCTGATTGGGACAATCTCAGCTTTTTTTCGGCGCTGGTCGAGAAGGCCGGTTGGACGCGCCAGCAGATCGACCTGTTCGGGCAGATCGGCTTTGGCACGGGTGGCTGGAATACCGATTATCCGAACTGCTTTCTGGAGGTGTTGCGGGTGCTCTATACCGGCCTGGATACCAACCACAAGTTGATGTACGACGGTTCCAGCGAGTTGCCGCGCCGGCTGTGGGGGCGTAGCCCCAGTGCGTTCGGTGACCCCATGGCCCATTGGCCAGCGGGCACCACGGTCGAGAGTCTGAGCACGCAGGTGATCGCCCAGACGTTCAAGCAGGAAGTGCGGCAAATCCTGCGCCGGGACGATGGTGCCTTCGATGTGAATATCTATGACGGCAACACGCAGCAACTCACCCAGCACATCTTCAGTGCTGTGGTCTATACGCCGCATAAGCGGATATTGGACAAGTTTCGCTATATGGATGGCGCCATCAACTTTGGCGCAATGGACAGCCTGCTTGATCAGAAGACCTGGGAAGCGGTGATGTACACCCATTACATGCAGTCGGCAAAGATCTTTGCCCAGACCCAGCGGCCTTTTTGGCAGGACGTGGGGACGGATTTTCAGTACAAAATGAGCTTGACGTTATCCGACCGGTTGACCCGGGGCACCTACCTGTTGGACTACAGCGCCGGGCAGGGTATGCACCGGGGGAGCGGAATATACCTGTCGTATAGTTGGAACGATGACAGCCTCAAGTTCCTCGGTGATCGCGCTGCGCCCCTGCCATCCGATGTACAGCTTTGTACAACGCTGCTGGACCATGTATATACCCCACACCAGTTGGACCTGGCCACCGAGTTTGGCCTGACCAACCCGTTTGTCAAAATCAATTGGGAGACTCAGCCTTTTTTCCTGTGCGCATTCAAAATGAATCTGCCCGGACAATACGAGTACCAGCGCTTGCTGTTTTCCCAGTTCATGAACGGTGTGTCGAACTCGAACCCCGATGGATTCATTCTGGCAGGTGATGACGTTTCGTTTACGGGAGGCTGGGCGGAAGGTGCGGTGACAACAGCCTTGAACGCCGTGAATAAACTGGCGGTGAAATTCAACGGGGGGACCTTACTCGGAAACCGTGGCCCCATTGATGATTGGCAAGCGCTTCAGCCGAAGGCGTTGTGAGCGACATCACGTCAGTCCCGCGTCGCAGGCCATGAGTCTGCGACGCGGTCCTTAGCGATTAACGAACGTACAGGTTGACGACGTAGCGTTCACCAGAGGCTGTCATTTCGAACTCTTTTCCGGTGACGGTAAAGGTTCTGGATGGCTCGACGATGGTATCGCCGACGTTCGCCAGCTTCCTGAGATCGTCCAGGCTGACGAGTGTGGCGTTGACGTCGGCGCGGAGTTGCGAATCAGTCGTGTAGCATTGAATTTCCATGATGTTGCCCTCTATAGGATGTCCATTTCCAGCCGACTATTCGGCAGGCAGTCAGCCCCGAAATAACGCGTCCGTTCGTTCGGGGTGACGAGATCCTATCCAAGGCAGGGGGTAAATAGATACTGTCAGAAATACGTACAAACAGTCTCTGAAAAAGGGCTAAAAGGCCCGCCGTTTCAGGCTCCCATCACTGTCCGAATATCCGCGGCCAATTCTCTTACACGCTCTTCCTCGGTATCCCACGCACACATGAAGCGTGCGCCGCCTTTGCCAATGAAGGTGTAGAAACGCCAGCCTTTGGCTGTCAGCGCGGCGATGGCCGGTTCCGAGAGCTGCAGGAACACGCCGTTGGCCTGTACCGGGAACATCAGCTCAACCCCCGGAATATCAGCGACCAGGCTGCTCAGCAATTGTGCGCAGTGGTTGGCGTGGCGTGCGTGTTTGAGCCAGGCGTCGTTTTCCAGCAGGCCCACCCAGGGGGCAGAGAGGAAGCGCATTTTCGACGCCAACTGGCCGGCCTGTTTGCAGCGGTAATCGAAGTCTTCAGCCAGTTTGTGATTGAAGAACAGGATCGCTTCACCCACGGCCATGCCGTTCTTGGTGCCGCCAAAGCACAGCACGTCCACCCCGGCTTTCCAGGTCAGGTCCGCCGGCGAGCAGCCGAGGAAGGCGCAGGCGTTGGAGAAGCGTGCGCCGTCCATGTGCAGGTTCAGGCCCAACTCTTTGCAGGTCACGCTGATGGCGCGGATTTCATCCGGGGTGTACACGCTGCCGACTTCCGTGGCTTGGGTCAGGGTGACCACGCGTGGTTTCGGGTAATGAATGTCCTGGCGCTTGAGGGCGATCTCGCGGATCGACTCCGGGGTCAGCTTGCCGTTTTCGGTGCGGGCGATAAGCAACTTGGAACCGTTGGAGAAAAACTCCGGCGCGCCGCATTCGTCGGTTTCGACGTGGGCGGTTTCCGAGCAAATCACGCTATGGTAGCTCTGGCACAACGAGGACAGCGCCAGGGAGTTGGCCGCAGTGCCGTTGAAGGCGAAGAACACTTCGCAGTCGGTTTCGAACAGGTTGCGGAAACCGTCGGCGGCGCGGTGGGTCCATTCATCATCGCCGTAGGCGCGTTGATGACCCTGGTTGGCTTGTTCCATGGCGGCCCAGGCTTCCGGGCAGATGCCGGAATAGTTGTCGCTGGCGAATTGTTGGCTCTTGTCGGTCATGGCCCGTTCCTATGGTCGATGTTGGTGCGCACTGTAACCAAGAATGTTGGGCGCACGCACGCACTGTAAATGCAAAGTCGTTGGGGAATTATGCACGGTACACACGCCTCGCCTGTCGGACCTGTCCGAGACGGCGCTTTGGACCTGCTCAAGTGGCTGGCGCTGCTGAGCATGGTGCTGGATCACCTGCGTTATGTCGGCTTGAGCCTGGATGGCCTGTATGTGCCAGGGCGCTTGGCGTTTCCGTGGTTTTGCCTGGCGATTGCGGCGAATTTGCACAGGGCCAGGAACATGCCGATGACCGGCCGGTGGCGCTATCTGGGCTGGCTGCTGCTGTTCAGTGTGATCAGTGAAGTACCGTATCGGCTGTTTATCGACGATGCCGATACGTTGAACGTGTTGCCAACCTTGGCGCTGGGCTTGCTGGTTGCCCGAGGATGGCAGCAGAAGGCGATTTTTGATCGAGGATTGGCGCTGATTGCTGCCACGGTTGCTGCGGTATTTACCACGCAACTGATGTTCGGTTTTTTCGGTGTGTTACTGCCGCTGGCGATGCTGCTGGTATTTCGACGGCCCCGGTATTTCAGCGTATTGCCGGGTGTGGTCTGCGTCGCGGCCAATCAATGGCAGATTCTGCTCGATAGCGGCACGCCCGTGGCGCTGGCAGGATTGGCCGCGTGCCTGATCGCGCCATTGGCTGGTTTGGTCTTGTTGCGACATGGGCAAAACGTCTCGCCGCCGGCGATGCGACGCTGGGCGTATGCACTCTATCCCCTGCATTTTTTCCTGTTACTACTCGTCCGACAGATCATCGCTTAACCCCTGTGGGAGCGGGCTTGCTCGCGAATGCGGT
>NZ_JBOICG010000576.1:0-2584 GCF_050739995.1 Pseudomonas sp.
CACATTCCCTAGCGCCAACTAAGCTCACTTTCCAACAAAAAACCTGAGCTGCCCGCCATGGCCCATCCCACCGAAACGTTTCGTGCCCACTACCGCGCCGACGTCAGCCCGCGTTACAACCCCTGGCTGCATGCCAGTTTCGTCTTGGGCTACGGCATTTTCTGCATCACCGTGGCCTGGTCCTCTACCGCGCATATCACAGCGCTGCAATGGCTGACCGTGCCCTTGACCCTGGTGTTCTTCAACCTCTGCATCTACCTGGTGCACCGCCACCTCGGCCATCACAAGCACGCCTTCGCTCGGCTGTTCTACGCGCGCCATACCGGCGATCACCACAGCTTCTTCACCCCCGGCCACATGACGTTCGACGGCCCCCGGGACTGGCGCGTGATCCTGTTCCCGGCCTGGCTGATCGTGCTGCACAGCCTGGCGATCACCCTGCCCGCCTGGTGGCTGCTCAAGCAACTGAACCCCAACGTCGCCGGGCTGTTTGCCGGGTGCATGATCCTTGGGTATTTACTTTACGAAGTGTTTCACGCCTGCGAACACCTGCCCGCTGAACACCCGGTGGCGCGCCTGCCATGGGTGCGCCAGATGCACCGGCTGCACGCCCTGCATCATCGTCGTGAGCTGATGCAAGGGCGCAACTTCAACATCGTGCTGCCGCTGATGGACTACCTGTTCGGCACCCTGCATTGGGAGCCGGCCACCCACGACAACCAGGAATCGTCATGAGTACCCGTCCCAAAAAACTACGTCATCTGCTGTTCATACTGTTTCTGGCCGTGATCGCTTTTCTGCTGCTGATGCCCACCAAAGTCCAGCCGGTGAACTGGACGCCGCCCAAGGCGCCCTCGTTGAAAGACGGCGTGTATGCAGAAAACCAGCGACTCAAGGCAGTGCAGAAAATCGGCGCGCAGAACATCCCCGGCCCCGAAGCTTTGCTACTGGATGCCCAGGGTTTCCTCATCAGTGGTTTGCACGATGGGCGCATCATCCGCACCTCGCCCGACAGCCAGGCCCTGGAAGTGCTCGCCAATACCGGTGGCCGCCCCTTGGGCATGGCGCTGCACCTGGATGGGCGCTTGATCATCGCCGATGGCGTCAAGGGCCTGCTCGCCCTGGATAGTGCCCGCCAACTCACCACCCTGAGCACCAGCGCCAACGGCGTGCCCTTTGGCTTTACCGATGATGTGGCCGTGGATGCCGCGGGGCGTTATGCGTATTTCAGCGACGCGTCGAGCCGCTGGGGTTACGGCCAGGATGGCGAAGCGGTCATTGAACATGGGGGTGACGGTCGGCTGCTGCGCTACGACTTCAGCAACGGCAGCACCGAGGTGTTGCTCGACCATCTGCAATTTGCCAACGGCGTGGCGTTGGGGCCGGATGAACGCTACGTGCTGGTCAATGAAACCGGCGCCTACCGCATCAGCCGTTATTGGCTCAAGGGCGAACGCAGCGGCAGTCACGACCTGTTTATCGACAACCTGCCCGGCCTGCCGGACAACCTCAGCTTCAACGGTCACGACCGTTTCTGGGTCGCCCTGTATTCGCCGCGCAACCCGTTGCTGGATGGCTTTGCCGGTTACCCCTCACTGCGCAAAGTCATGGTGCGCGCGCTGATGGTGGTGCCCAAGCCCATCGAGCGCAAAGCCTTTGTGCTGGGGTTGGACACCGACGGCAAAGTGATCGCCAACTTGCAGGATGGCAGTGCGGGCAACTATTCGCCCATCACCACGGCACGGGAGTATGGCGACTGGTTGTACCTGGGCTCGCTGAAGAACACGAGCATGGCGCGCCTGCCGTTGACGCTGGCTTTGGCCCACGAATAACCCCCGTGAATAAACCCCGTGAATAAAAAAGGGCAGCCGATCACGGCTGCCCCTCCTGACTCACATCAACCAATCAGTGGATGATGTCCTGGGTGCAAATGTGGCCCAGGCTCACGTACTGAACGTTATTACCGCCCACGCCCACACCGGGGAACTCGGCCAGCTCGATGCGCCAGCCACCCTGGTTGTAGGTGGTCGCCCACTTGTATGGCACGCCGGTGCTGCTGTCGTTGATCACGGTGCTGTAGTCACCGAAGCAGCTGCCAATATTGGCCGTGGCCGAGGACACGCCCGCGCTGTTGGTGGTTGCCTGGTAATCCACCCAACGGTAGTTGAGGTCGACGAAGTGGTTATCCACGCGCAGCACCGGAGTTACGCCCAGCAGCGGTGCGCCGGTGGAGTCCGACCATTTGGTCGACCAGTTCAGCAAGCGTGCAGTCTGCGTAGCCAACGGCATCTCACCGACCGGAACCCGCACAATGTTGTCACCCTTCACCTCATGGGTGTCCAGCCGCGGCGTGGAACCCAGGCTCAACTGGTAATACTTGCTCGGGTCCTGCGTCACCGCTGGGTTGGCCCGCACACGCACCTTGACGGTGGTGCCCGGCGCAACGCTTGGGTAGGTCGAGGTAGACCCGGCCGGCACGGTGATCCAATTCACGCCGTCGAAACGATCAAAGATCCACTGGTTACGGCTGCCGTTCTCATCACCCGCCAGGTACATGCTCACGCTCTGGCCGCGCACGGCCTTG
>NZ_JBOICG010000577.1:0-3991 GCF_050739995.1 Pseudomonas sp.
GCTCAGCGTGGGCGCCACCACCGAGACGGTCGCGGTCGGGCGCACGGTGTCGATGGTGTAGTTGTTCGAGGAAGTGGTGCCACTGCCCGGTGTCCCCAGCGATACACTGTTGACCCCGGTGTTGTCGAGGACGATATGGTTGGTCGCGCTGGTGGTACTTGCGTTCGGGGTGAAGGTGGCGGTCCAGGTGATGCCGCCGTCACTGGAGCTGACCGCGCTCAGGCTGCCGTTGGCAACCGTCAGGTCGGCGTTGGTGAAGCCCGTCACCGCCTGGTTGAAGGTGATGGTCACCAGCGAGGTGCTGCCGATGTGCTGCGCGTTGTTGGTCACCACGATGGTTGCGGTCGGCGCAGGCGCGTAGGCGGTGTTGACCGTGCCACCATCGTTGAAAATATTGTTCACAGCCGCGACGGAGGAGCCCGTAGAGCCGCCGCCCAACGCAGGACCACCGGAGCCGCTGCCACCAACGTTGCCGCTCAAGGCCGCGAAGTTGGCGGCAGTCATCAATACCGTGCCTTTGTTCCAGATCGCACCCACACCTTTACCAGCTGCGCCGCCCGAGTCGGCTGAACCACCCAGGCCTCCGCCGCCACCGCCGCCGCCACCGGCCGCGACGTTACCGGATATCACGGAGGTGCCAACGACCGTCAGGGTGCCGGTGCTGGCGTTGTAAATGCCACCCGCTGCCGACGCACCGGCCCGGCCGGGCTTGTCCCACCCGGAACCACCACCGCCGCCGCCAATGGAAATCGTGCCATTGTTCGCTGTGCCGCCGGCACCGCCGCTGCTGTAGTTGGCAGCGCCTACGCCGCCCGCGCCGCCTGAGCTACTGCCACCGCGGCCGCCCATGTAGTTGGGGTTGTAGCCACCACCGTTGCCACCGGTGTTGGCGCTACCGGAAGTGCCGCCGTAGACACCGGTGCCAAAGCCCGAAGTGCCCCCATGGCCGCCGGCCTGCCCGCCCAGCGCACCACCACCGCCACCACCGCCACCGACCGCGCCACCGACATAGGGCGCTGTGACCCCGCCGCCACCACCGCCACCCGAAGCCGCGTTGCTGGTCACCGTGACATTGTTCAAGGTCAGGTTACCGGCGTTGAAAATACCGCCGCCCATCGACGCAGTGCCGTCGGTACCCGCCGCGGCCCCATTACCGATCACCAACCCTTGCTTGATGATCAAGCCATCCAGTGTCGCCGTCACCCCGCTGACAACCTGCAACACCCGGGTCTTGTACTGCCCGTTGAGAGTCACGTCCGCGATGCCGTCGTGGTTCAGATCACCTGCGACGGTGACATTCTTCGTGATGGTCAGCTGCGAGTTCAGGTTGACCGTCATGGTCGTGCTGAACGTGACCGTGTCACCGACCACCGCGTCACTCAGCGCCTGGCGCAGCGAACCGACGCCGCTATCACCGTTGTTGGTCACCGTTATCGTGGACAAGCCGTACTGATACGCCGACATCGCCTGGTACGACAGCGCGGTATGGCTCTCGATGGAGCCGGTGGCGATCTCCAGGGTCCAGTCGCCGCCCTCGCCGGTGCGGTTGGTGGAGGCGGCAATATCACGACCCGTCAGTTGCGCCAGGGAGTCGACAAAGTTCAGGCCCTTGGTGCCCTCTGCCGTGTTGCAGGCATAGATCAGGATATCGCCGCCCACATTCATGTCCTGGCCGATCTGCGCCAGCACTTCGCTGCGGGCCGCGACGTTGTCGGCCGACAAATAGGTGCTGCCCAGCCACAAATCGCCGGTGTTGCCATGGGCGATGATCTGCACCGAGCTCACGCCTTGATGGCTGCCCAGGTAATCGGCGATCTGTTGCAAACCGTCTTTGCTGGCATCCAGTTGCACCACCTGGGTGCCAGGGGCGACGCCCTTGAGCAGGTCGGCGGAATCTTTGACCCGGGCATCGACAAACACCACGGCCTGCCCCGGTACGGCAACCGGCACGGGGGTAGCCGGAGCATCAGTTTGCGGGTGGCTTTCGCTGCCAGCGGCGGCATGTTCAGTGGCCGGCGCCTTGGCGGCTGCATCGGCGGCCGTGGCGTGGCTGTCGGCTTGCGCCGCACCGACCACGGTGGCAGCCACCGCGCCATCAAACAACATGCGCGGTTCCAGGGACATGATCATCGGCGTTGCCAGGGTGTGGGTGCCTGTCGTTGTCTGCCGTGCCTTACCTTTGCTCCACCACATGCTGCTCACCCGCTTGTCGAATGCTGATAACCGCAATGAAAAAACCGCGATCAATTGATCGCAGCATCGGCTTTGGTACGAATCACATTAGCGGCGCTCAGAGTTCCATCCCGCCAGAAATCCATATGCGCAAATTGCTCGAAAAGGTCTGGCGGCAGGATCGTGCGCCGAGGCTGCAATGCGACCTTGGGCTTGACCCGATGCAACCCGCTGACACCCAGCGCTTCGTCGAAGTCCGGCGCGTCATAGCTGAGGTTGTCGAAGTCATGCTCGAACCACGGCTCGCCAATAAATTCGTAGATCAGTCGCATCACGCGCTCAGGCGCCTGGGACAGCAGGTCGTAATCGACGAGCAGCATGGAGCCGGCGTTTTCACCGTAGTAAGCCTCTTTGAGGGCCGACCAGGCATAACCCACCAGGCGATTGCGCTGGCCCAGGGTTTCGACACGGCTGTAGACGGTGTTGCGCTCGATGTCATCGTTGAACAGCTTGGTGTTCTCAAACGGATTGGCGCGGTAGAGACGTTCCAGGCTGTCCATGATCCATGCGACGTTGCGCACACAGGCAATGACCTTGGCCTGGGGGAACAGCTCGTGCAGCGCGGGCATGCGCGCGCACCACTGGCGGTTGGTGTCGAACACCACAGGGGTGGAAGGTTGATCGCCGTAGTAGGAATCGAATAGCCCGCGCAACAGACGGCGGCGGGTGTTGGCGTCAATGACCGAGCCAAACTCGCTGCCGGCACTGCACTGCGCCAGCACGCCATTGAATAACGTCCCTACGGGGCTGCTCATGCCCGCGCGAAAACGAGGGTTCTGCAACAGGATCGCAGAGAGCAAAGTCGAGCCGGAACGCGGCAGACCGGAGATAAAGTGATACTGCAATCCTTTCACCACTTCTTATAGGACAA
Source organism: Pseudomonas sp. (assembly GCF_050739995.1). Classification (GTDB taxonomy): domain Bacteria; phylum Pseudomonadota; class Gammaproteobacteria; order Pseudomonadales; family Pseudomonadaceae; genus Aquipseudomonas. The sequence goes on from NZ_JBOICG010000577.1 coordinate 3,104, forward strand.
GTCCATTTATTGGCGAAGCGTAGCTGAGGATTACAGGGTCAACTAGTGGTCATTTGCCACTATTTCGGCATTTTCCTAATACCGATTCGCGATTAGCGGCAGCCCTCTGGCTGCGAAGGCTCTGGGCCGCGGCACAGCACAAAAAGACGCGCTCGTGCGCCACCGCCATCCTGGCGTAAAAGCTCGCGCCAATCAGCGGGAATCGGTGCGAAATCATCCGGCGGCTCAGTGCTGCTGATCAGCCAGACGCGTCGGGTATCAGCCGGTAATGCCGACAGGCGGTCGAGGTAAATGCGCCCGCCGTCCTGGTCCACCAGGGTGCCGAAGCCGTAGGCGTTTGGCCGAGTCGACGTGCCATCCGGTTTGGGCGGCGTGTAGAGCTGCAATTGGGCGTCGGTCTGGTCGTAATACACGTAACTCAGGTACCACAGCATGTCGCTGAGGACGATGCGGTCATCTTCCTGGTAATTGCGATTGACGAACTCCACCGGCACGTTGAATTGGTCGTGCTCGTCCACGGTGGAATTGTTCTTCACCCCCAGCAGCTCCACGCTGATAAACAACACCAGGAGAGCGGTCCCCCAGCGCGACAGGCGTTTGGGAAGACGCTCAATGGCCAGGCCCACCAGGATCGGCAAGCCAAGGGCATACACCGTGAGATAGCGCTCGATGAATACCGGGGACAGAAACGACACGGCATACACCAGCAGCAGCGGCAGCAGGAAGAACAGCGCCAGCAGCCAGGCCGGCCGATGGGGCTCACGATCACGCCAGGCGGTCACACCCACCACGGCAATCAGCAACAGCGGGAACAGCCAGAACAACGGTTTCCAGAAATCGATGCCCTCATCCTGGAGCATGAACTGCCAGACCATCGACGGTACGGAG
>NZ_JBOICG010000578.1:0-6172 GCF_050739995.1 Pseudomonas sp.
GAATCACCGCATTCGCGAGCAAGCCCGCTCCCACAATTTGACTGAGGCGACTTCCAGAAAATAATAAGAAACCGGAGAACAACCATGTCCTTAAGCGTGTTCGACCTGTTCAAGATTGGCATCGGCCCCTCCAGTTCCCACACCGTCGGCCCGATGCGCGCCGCTGCTCGATTCGTCGAGGGCCTCAAGCGTGACAACCTGTTGAACGCCACTACCTGCGTCAAGGTGGAGCTTTATGGTTCGCTGGGCGCCACCGGTAAAGGCCACGGCAGCGACAAGGCCGTGTTGCTGGGCCTGGAAGGCGAACACCCGGACACCGTGAATACCGAAACCGTGGCCACCCGCCTGGCGCAGATACGCAAGGATGGCCGCCTGAATTTGCTCGGCGAACACAGCATTGCGTTCAACGAGAAAGAACACCTGGCGATGATTCGCAAACCCCTCGCCTACCACCCCAACGGCATGATTTTTCGTGCCTTCGACGCCGCCAACATTCAGATCCGCAGCCGCGAGTACTACTCAGTCGGTGGTGGTTTTGTGGTGGATGAGGACGCGGCCGGCGCAGACCGGATCGTCGAGGACGCCACACCCCTCACCTTCCCGTTCAAGAACGCCAAGGACTTGCTTGGCCACTGCGCCACCTACGGGCTGTCCATCAGCCAGGTGATGCTGACCAATGAAAGTGCCTGGCGCCCCGAAGCGGAAACCCGCGCCGGCCTGCTGAAAATCTGGCAGGTGATGCAGGACTGCGTGGATGCCGGTTGTCGCAACGAAGGGATCTTGCCTGGAGGTTTGAAGGTCAAGCGCCGTGCGGCTGCATTGCACCGCCAACTGTGCAAAAACCCGGAATCGGCACTGCGTGATCCGCTGTCGGTGCTCGACTGGGTCAATCTGTATGCACTGGCCGTCAACGAAGAAAACGCCAACGGCGGACGCGTAGTCACGGCGCCCACCAATGGTGCGGCCGGGATTGTGCCGGCGGTGCTGCATTACTACATGCGCTTTATCCCCGGTGCGAATGAGGACGGCGTGGTGCGTTTTCTGCTCACGGCCGCCGCCATCGGCATTTTGTACAAGGAAAACGCATCGATCTCTGGGGCCGAAGTCGGCTGCCAGGGCGAAGTCGGCGTGGCCTGTTCCATGGCGGCAGGTGCGCTCTGTGAAGTGTTGGGCGGTAGCGTGTCCCAAGTGGAAAACGCCGCCGAGATCGGCATGGAACACAACCTCGGCCTGACCTGCGACCCGATTGGCGGGCTGGTTCAAGTGCCCTGCATCGAGCGCAATGCGATGGGCTCGGTCAAGGCGATCAATGCGGTGCGCATGGCGTTGCGCGGCGATGGGCAGCATTTTGTGTCCCTCGACAAAGTCATCCGCACCATGCGCCAGACCGGCGCCGACATGAAAAGCAAATACAAGGAAACCGCCCGTGGCGGTTTGGCGGTCAACATTATCGAGTGCTGACGCCCAAAGGCGCGCCAGCACGTTTTTTCAGGAGCTGAATATGTCCACCGAAACCCTGTTGAAAACCCCTCTGCATGCACTGCACCTCGAACTCGGCGCACGCATGGTGCCTTTCGCCGGCTATGACATGCCGGTGCAATACCCGCTGGGCGTGATGAAGGAACACCTGCACACCCGTGATCAGGCCGGGTTGTTCGACGTGTCCCACATGGGCCAGATCCGTCTGACCGGCGCGAATGCCGCAAAAGCCCTGGAAACCCTGGTGCCGGTCGACATCATCGACTTGCCAGTGGGCATGCAGCGCTACGCGATGTTCACCAATGAACAGGGCAGCATCCTCGACGACCTGATGGTCGCCAACCTGGGCAATGACGAGCTGTTCCTGGTGGTCAACGCGGCCTGCAAAGACCAGGATTTGGCACACCTGCGCAAGCATATCGGCGACCAGTGCACGATCGAGCCGCTGTTCGAAGAACGCGCCCTGTTGGCCCTGCAAGGCCCAGCAGCAGTTAAAGTCTTGGCGCGCCTGGCACCGGAGGTCACCAAGATGACCTTCATGCAGTTCGCCTCCCTGCGCCTGCTGGGGGTGGACTGCTACGTCAGCCGCTCCGGCTACACCGGTGAAGACGGCTTCGAAATCTCGGTGCCTGCCGCCAACGCCGAAAGCCTGGCCCGCAGCCTGCTGGCCGAAACCGAAGTGCAAGCCATCGGCCTGGGCGCCCGCGACTCCCTGCGCCTGGAAGCCGGCCTGTGCCTGTACGGCCATGACATGAACACCGACACCACGCCAATCGAAGCCAGCCTGCTGTGGGCGATCTCCAAGGCTCGCCGTGCCGATGGCGCACGTGCCGGTGGTTTCCCGGGCGCAGACCGCATCTTCACTCAACAACAAGCCGGTGTGAGCCGTAAACGTGTCGGCCTGCTGCCCCAGGAACGTACGCCTGTACGTGAGGGCGCGGAAATCGTCGACGAACACGGCACGGTGATCGGCAGCGTATGCAGCGGCGGCTTCGGCCCAACCTTGGGTGGCCCGTTGGCCATGGGTTATCTAGACAGTGCATTCATCGCACTGGATACCCAAGTCTCTGCGTTGGTACGTGGGAAAAAAGTGCCACTTCGTGTAAGTAAAATGCCATTCGTACCGCAACGTTACTACCGTGGCTGATTGACTGTTTCTATAAGTAACGCGGTTGCGTTAACGTGCACTAAACTGTAACGCAACCGCCATAAAACAGTGCATTGACGATAGTCAATTCAATAGGGACAAACCTATAACAAGTGACCCCTTCTATCGAATAAGCCCGCCACACTAAGTGTCATGAAGCCAAGCAAAACCTGGGCTTTTGGCAGGGCTTGTTTTTTCTGTATTAGTTGGCGTAGAGTTTGGTCACTGTGTTTGCATGGGTCGCTTGGAACCTGGACCTGGGCAGTAGCCAAATAAGTTTGCTACAACCCGTTCGACGTCTCTTACTTTCCTGCAACCCAGCCCAGTACTCTTTCATGTGAAAGGGGCTGTCATTAATTTTTAGCGTCAAAGGAAAGAAGAAAATGTCTCAACGTCAGAGCGGTACCGTCAAGTGGTTTAACGACGAGAAAGGGTTTGGTTTTATCACTCCAGAAAGCGGTCCGGATCTGTTCGTGCATTTCCGCGCTATTCAAGGCAACGGTTTCAAGAGCCTGAAAGAAGGCCAGAAAGTGACATTCGTTGCTGTGCAGGGCCAGAAAGGCATGCAGGCTGACGAAGTACAAGCAGAAGGCTGATCCTTCCTGCGACAAAAAGCCCCTGATGGTGACATCAGGGGCTTTTTTATGTGCGTTTGCTCGTAAAATGGCTTTTTTCCCAGAGAGCCCTGCCATGTCCAAGCCCCTGCTGAGCCCCCAAGGCGAGTTCCCCGCCGTTGGCCTGGGCCGTCGCCTGGCGGCGATGTTCTATGACTTCCTGCTGTGCACCGCCCTGCTGATCGTCACGGCGTTTATCTACAAGCTGGTGTGGATCGCGTTTATCGGCGAAGCCAAGATGCGCACACTCACTGAGTCCGGCTCGCTGGACGGTGACCCACTGTTGTCAACGATTCTATTCTTCGTGCTGTTTGGCTTCTTCGCCAAGTTCTGGACCCATTCCGGGCAAACCCTGGGCATGCAGGTGTGGGGCGTGCGCGTACAGAACGCCGACGGCTCGCGCATCAGCCTGTGGCAGGCACTGCTGCGCTTTGTGGTGTCGATTGCGTCGTGGTTGTGTGTGGGGCTGGGGTTTATCTGGTCGTTGTTTGATAAGCGTAAACGCAGTTGGCACGACATCTATTCGGATACGCAGTTGGTGCGCATCCCAAAGCAGAAGAAATAATCTCAGGCAACACACATCAAATGTGGGAGGGGCTTGCCCCGATAGCGCTGGGTCAGCTACATCAATGTTGGCTGGCATACTGCAATCGGGGGCAAGCCCCCTCCCACATTTTGACCTGATCAGATTCGAGTCAGGCGTTACCAGCCAGTTTGAGACGCGCCGCCTGGGTGAAATCCAGCATGCGCTTGAGTGGTCGCACAGCCTGTGGGATCACCGAAGGCTCGACGAAGATCTCGTTGCTGCCCTCTCGCAGGCATTGCAGCGTGCGCTCCAGGGTATTCATCGCCATCCACGGGCAGTGCGCACAGCTGCGGCACGCTGCGCCGTTGCCAGCGGTAGGCGCCTCGACAAAGACTTTGTCCGGGCACAACTGCTGCATCTTGTAGAAGATGCCGCGGTCGGTGGCGACAATGAAAGTCTTGTTCGGCAAACGCTGGGCAGCGGCAATCAGTTGGCTGGTAGAACCCACAGCGTCCGCCAGTTCGATCACCGACGTCGGCGACTCCGGGTGCACCAAAATCGCAGCGTCCGGATACAGCGCCTTCATGTCCTCCAGTTGCTTGGACTTGAACTCTTCGTGAACGATGCAGGCACCGTCCCACAACAGCATGTCGGCACCGGTCTGGCGCTGGATGTAAGTGCCCAGGTGTTTGTCCGGGCCCCAGATAATGGTCTCGCCGTTGTCCATCAGGCTTTCGACGATTTCCAGCGCGCAACTGGATGTCACAACCCAGTCCGCCCGGGCCTTGACCGCCGCCGACGTGTTGGCATACACCACCACGGTGCGCTCGGGATGCTGATCGCAGAACGCTGAAAACTCATCCACCGGGCAGCCCAGATCCAGGGAGCACGTGGCTTCCAGAGTGGGCATGAGGATGCGTTTTTCAGGCGTGAGGATTTTGGCGGTCTCGCCCATGAAACGCACACCGGCGACCAGTACGGTCTTGGCCGGGTGGGCGGCGCCGAAGCGGGCCATTTCCAGGGAGTCGGAAACACAACCACCGGTTTCTTCGGCCAGGGCCTGAATCACCGGGTCGCAATAGAAGTGGGCAACCAGCACCGCGTCCTGAGCCTTGAGCTCGGCGGCGATGGCGGCACGCAGGGCCGCCTCTTCATCGGCGCTGAGAGCCTTGGGCTGCTTGGCGTCGAGGTGGGCTTGAACCAGTAGGCGTTCGGAAATTTGCGTCATGTTCGCAAGACCTGCAGGCGCAGTTGCGCGAAAGTCGAGTGTACCACCGGCTCTGGGGCCCTTCGGGCGCCGCCGGACGAAGTGATTGTGTTCATCAAGCACGGGTGAAGCTGCGCAAGGCTACAGAATATCGAATCGATTCAAAAGCCTAATCTGGCGTTCTAACGACGCACCTGCCGGGCAATAACGGCGGGGTCGTCCTGCAGCAGAATCGAGTCTTGCAGGCCGGCCAGGATTTCCTGGGATTTTTTGTTGGCCTGGGCCGCCTGTTCAAGCAGCGCCAGGTAGTCGCGCCTGGACGAACCTTCCTTGGGCACCACGCTGTCTTCCACCAACTGGGCCATCACATACTTCTGGGTATGGGTGTTCTGCACCGCTGATTGCGTGACGAAAGCACTGGCCAATTGACCCCCCTTGTAGGCAAAGCTCGCGGTGCTGCTCGCTTTGTCCTGCACCTGCACATACCGGTAGTTCTGCGATTCGCGGCTGCCGTCCAGGATCGGCGACTTACCGCCATCCAGGCTTTGATGGAAACTCGCCGACAGTGTCGATTGCTGATGCTGAGTGACGCTGCGATCCGCGGTGCTACGACCACTGACCTGAGTCTTCTGCGCCACGGTGTAGGAAAAGCTGTCGACTTCCGAGGGCCGCATCGGGTTGGACTTGTCGGCGGTCTGCTTGATGGCGGCTTTGAAATCCGCAAGCCCCGTCAACAAGCCTTTGTCGCTCGGATTGTGAGTCAAGGCATCCGACGCCTTCGCACCTTGGGGATAATGGCTGTTCATGGCACTGAACGCGTCTTTGAACATGGCCATCAGCTCAGCGTTGGCATTGCCGCGTTTCTCGGCCCGGTCGAACTGGGCGAGGTAGGTATTCTGCGCCTTGGCCTGCTGCTTGGCATCACCGAGGATCGCCGTGTTTTTCAGGTCCACGGCCAGGTCAATGTCCCCGGCCGGGCCACTCATGCGGGTGGTTCGGCTCTGGCTGTCGGCGTGAAAAGCCAGGCTCAGGTCGTCGCCGGCCACGCTTTTCACTTTGGCATTCAGGCCCACGGACGCCAGCACTTGGGGGTCGAACTGGGTGAGTTTGCTCAAGTCGAGCCTTGGCGGCACGGCGGTCAACCCGTCCACCGAAGCCTGGAACGCCGCGCCCAACTGGCCGATAGCCTTGAGCTCATC
>NZ_JBOICG010000579.1:0-7404 GCF_050739995.1 Pseudomonas sp.
CTTGTCGAAGAAGGGTTCGGGGGTGGTTACCGCTGCCGATATTCAGCTGGATCATGATGTCGAGATCGTTAACCCCGATCACGTAATCGCTAACCTGGCGTCTAACGGCGCCCTGAACATGAAGCTCACCGTAGCTCGTGGTCGTGGTTATGAACCGGCCGACTCGCGTCAGAGCGATGAAGACGAAAGCCGCAGCATTGGTCGCTTGCAGCTTGACTCTTCGTTCAGCCCGGTTCGCCGTATCGCATACGTGGTGGAAAACGCCCGTGTCGAACAGCGTACTAACCTGGACAAGCTGGTTATTGATCTGGAAACCAACGGTACTCTGGATCCTGAAGAGGCTATCCGCCGCGCTGCAACCATTCTGCAACAGCAGTTGGCTGCGTTCGTCGACCTCAAAGGTGACAGCGAACCAGTGGTAATCGAGCAGGAAGACGAGATCGATCCGATCCTGCTTCGCCCGGTTGACGATCTGGAACTGACTGTACGTTCGGCTAACTGCCTTAAGGCGGAAAACATTTACTACATCGGCGACCTGATTCAGCGTACCGAAGTAGAACTGTTGAAGACTCCGAACCTGGGCAAGAAATCCTTGACTGAAATCAAGGACGTTCTGGCCTCCCGCGGTCTGTCCCTCGGCATGCGCCTCGACAACTGGCCGCCTGCAAGTCTTAAGAAGGACGACAAGGCGACTGCCTGATCGTCGTAATCACCGAACGTGAGTTTGGTAAGGAATGAACCATGCGTCATCGTAAAAGTGGTCGTCACCTGAGCCGTACCAGCTCGCACCGCAAGGCCATGTTCCAAAACATGGCGGTGTCGCTGTTCGAGCACGAGCTGATCAAAACTACACTGCCGAAAGCTAAAGAACTGCGTCGCGTTGCTGAGCCGCTGATCACTTTGGCCAAGACAGACAGCCTGGCTAACCGCCGTCTGGCTTTCGACCGTACTCGTTCGAAAGCTATCGTTGGTAAGCTCTTCAACGACCTGGGCAAGCGTTACGCTACCCGTGAGGGTGGCTACCTGCGCATCCTCAAGTGCGGTTTCCGCGCTGGCGACAACGCGCCTATGGCGTACGTCGAGTTGGTTGATCGTGCTACTGCCGGCGAAGCTGTAAGCGCCGAGTAAGACGACAGTCTGCAACGAAGAACCGGGCCAAGTGCCCGGTTTTTTGTGCGCGTTATAAAAATGCAATTTCAACAGTTTTCCACGGTCACACTATGGGCATCTGGGGGGATGGTAGTTATTTTCTATTGATGTCTATAGTTTTATGAATTTGTAGGCGTCATGTTGATGATCAATACTCCCCTCAGGCCGATTAGCCGGCAGTTCCAAGTCCGACCTGAGGAAAATTGAGCATGAGCCAGAATAAAATCCTTACCACCGCCAGCGGTGCACCCGTTGCGGACAACCAGAATTCCCGATCCGCAGGCCCGCGCGGTCCGTTGCTGCTCGATGATTTTCATCTGATCGAGAAGCTCGCTCACTTCAACCGTGAAAACATTCCTGAGCGTCGTGTGCACGCCAAGGGGTCGGGTGCCTATGGCACCTTCACGGTCACCAAAGACATCACGCAATACACCAGCGCGAAGTTGTTCGAGTCCGTCGGCAAGCAAACGCCAACCTTCCTGCGATTCTCTACTGTAGGTGGCGAGCGCGGTTCGGCTGATACTGAGCGCGATCCACGTGGTTTCGCCTTGAAGTTCTACACCGAAGAAGGCAATTGGGACATCGTGGGTAACAATACTCCGGTGTTCTTCATTCGCGATCCATTGAAGTTCCCGGACTTCATCCACACCCAGAAGCGCCTGCCGCAAAGCAACCTGAAAAGCGCTCAGATGATGTGGGACTTCTGGTCGCACTCTCCAGAGGCGTTGCACCAGGTCACCATTCTGTTTTCGGACCGTGGTATCCCTGACGGCTACCGACACATGCACGGCTTCGGTAGTCACACCTACAGCCTGATCAACGCCAAGGGCGAGCGTCATTGGGTTAAGTGGCACTACAAAACCAAGCAAGGTATCAAGAACCTGGCGCCAGCCGATGCAGCACGCCTGGCCGGTACCGACCCTGATTACGCTCAGCGTGATCTGTTCGGTGCGATCGAGCGTGGTGACTTCCCGAAATGGCGAGTGTGCATCCAGATCATGACCGAGGCTCAGGCCAACGCTCATTACGAAAATCCTTTCGATGTGACCAAAACCTGGTCGCAGAAGGAATTCCCGTTGATCGAAGTTGGCGAGCTGGAATTGAACCGCAATCCGCAAAACTACTTCGCTGAAGTGGAACAAGCCGCGTTCGGTCCAAGCAACATGGTTCCCGGCGTAGGTTTGTCACCAGACCGCATGCTGCAAGGCCGTGTATTCGCTTACGCCGATGCGCACCGCTACCGTGTAGGCACCAACCACCAGCAATTGCCGGTGAATGCCCCACTTAGCCCAGTGAACAGCTACCAGCGTGATGGTTCGATGGCCTTCGGCAGCAACGGTGGCGCAACGCCGAACTACGAGCCGAACAGCTACGCGGACGCACCGAAACAAGCACCACAGTACGCAGAGCCAGCGCTGGCCCTGAGCGGCGCCGCTGATCGTTACGATCACCGCGAAGACACTGACTACTACAGCCACGCCGGTGCGCTGTTCCGACTGATGAATGATGAGCAGAAAGCATTGCTCGTCAACAACATCGCCGGTGCAATGGCTGGAGTATCCAGCGATGTGGTTCAGCGCCAGCTGGGGCACTTCTACAAGGCAGACAAGGCTTATGGAGAAGCAATCGCAAAGGCGTTGGGTGTATCGCTTAACTGACTCTAAACGATAAGCAGAACCGCCCTCATTTGGGCGGTTTTTGCGTTATTTCAGCTACTTTTCTCAGGAAATCTTCACTTTTCTGCCGTTGGTCCCGTGACCTCCGAGTCATCATGGTTCAAACTACAGACTTTCAAGCAGGGAGATGTAGGGCGATGCAAGGTCACCCCGACGTAATCGATTACCTCAACACGTTGCTGACGGGCGAACTGGCAGCTCGTGACCAATATTTCATCCATTCGCGCATGTACGAAGACTGGGGTTTTACCGAACTCTACGAACGTATCAATCACGAAATGGAAGAAGAGGCACAGCACGCTGACGCGCTGATGCGCCGCATCCTGATGCTCGAAGGCACGCCGCGTATGCGTCCTGACGACCTGGATGTGGGCACTACGGTACCTGACATGCTCGCGGCCGACCTGCGTCTCGAGTACAAGGTGCGTGCCGCACTCTGCAAGGGCATCGAGCTCTGCGAGAAGCACAACGACTATGTCACCCGCGAAATCCTGCGCGTGCAGTTGGCCGACACCGAAGAAGATCACACCTACTGGCTGGAAAAGCAGCTGGGCCTGATCAAGCTGGTGGGTCTGGAGAATTATCTGCAGTCGCAGTTCTGATTCCTGGCAACAAGAAAGCCCTGTCACCGCGAAGTGACAGGGGCTTTTTATTGAGCCCGATAGATCAGGCCCGGTCGCGCGCCAACAGCGGTTTCAAGTAATAACCGGTATGCGACTGCGGCATTTCGGAAACCTGCTCTGGAGTGCCGACTGCAATGATCTGGCCGCCCTTGGAGCCGCCTTCCGGCCCAAGGTCCACCAGCCAGTCGGCTGTCTTGATCACATCCAGGTTATGCTCGATCACCACCACGGTATTGCCGTGGTCACGTAGACGGTGCAACACGTCCAACAGTTGTTGGATATCCGCAAAGTGCAGACCCGTGGTCGGTTCATCGAGGATGTACAGGGTCTTGCCTGTATCGCGCTTGGACAGCTCGCGAGACAGCTTAACCCGCTGTGCCTCACCACCGGACAGCGTAGTCGCCGACTGCCCCAGCTTGATGTACGACAGGCCTACATCCATCAGCGTCTGGAGTTTGCGCGCCAACGCAGGAACCGCGTCAAAGAACTCCCGCGCCTCCTCGATGGTCATCTCCAGGGTTTCGTGGATGCTCTTGCCCTTGTACTTGATCTCCAGGGTTTCGCGGTTATAGCGCTTGCTCTTGCATACGTCGCACGGCACGTAGATGTCCGGGAGGAAGTGCATTTCCACCTTGATCAAGCCATCGCCCTGGCATGCCTCGCAGCGCCCGCCCTTGACGTTGAACGAGAACCGACCTGGCCCGTAGCCCCGCGAGCGGGATTCCGGAACGCCCGCAAACAGCTCACGAATAGGTGTGAACAGCCCGGTATAGGTCGCTGGGTTGGAGCGCGGTGTGCGGCCAATCGGGCTTTGATCGATATCGACCACCTTGTCCAAGTGTTCCAAGCCTTTGATGCTGTCGTGCGCAGCCGCTTCCAGGGTTGTCGCGCCATTCAGCGCGGTGGCGCTTAACGGAAACAGCGTGTTGTTGATCAGTGTCGACTTGCCCGAACCGGAGACCCCGGTCACGCATGTCAGCAGGCCTAGCGGAATCTCCAGGTCGACATTGCGCAGGTTGTTGCCACGCGCGCCCTTGAGGTGGAGTGCGAGCTTCTTGTTGCGTGGAGTGCGTTTGGCCGGCACTTCGATCTTCACGCGGCCGGACAGATATTTGCCGGTCAACGAGTCTGGATGAGCCATGACTTCGGCAGGCGTGCCCTCGGCGACGATATGCCCGCCATGCACGCCCGCGCCCGGGCCAATGTCGACTACGTAATCCGCCAGGCGAATCGCGTCCTCATCGTGCTCGACCACGATCACCGTGTTGCCGATATCCCGCAGGTGTTTCAGCGTGCCCAGCAGGCGGTCGTTATCCCGTTGGTGCAAGCCAATCGACGGTTCATCGAGGATGTACAACACGCCTACGAGGCCGGCACCAATCTGGCTGGCCAGGCGAATCCGCTGGGCTTCACCACCAGACAAGGTATCGGCACTGCGATCCAGCGACAGGTAGTCCAGGCCAACGTTGACCAGGAACTGCAAGCGTTCGCGAATTTCCTTGAGGATCTTATCCGCGATTTCACCACGACGTCCGGTCAGCTTGAGTACGCCAAAGTACTCGCAGGCATCCCCAATCGGCAGGTTGGTCACAGCCGGCAATGTCTTCTCGCCCACCCACACATGTCGCGCCTCACGACGCAGACGCGTGCCCCGGCAATCCGGACACGGTTGAGTGCTGAGGAATTTTGCCAGTTCTTCACGCACGCTGGCCGATTCGGTCTCGCGGTAACGGCGCTCCAGATTCGGCACAATGCCTTCGAACGGATGAGAGCGTTTGACGATATCGCCCCGGTCGTTCAGGTACTTGAAGTCGACGTTCTGCGAGCCACTACCGTGCAGGATGACTTTCTGCTGCTCGCTCGGCAGTTGGTTGAACGGCACTTCCAGGCTGAATTTATAGTGCGATGCCAACGACCCCAGCATCTGGAAGTAATAGACGTTACGCCTGTCCCAGCCGCGTATCGCCCCTTCGGCCAAGGTCAGCTCGCCGTTGACCAGGCGCTTGATGTCGAAGAACTGTTTCACCCCCAGGCCGTCACAGGTCGGGCAGGCGCCAGCCGGGTTGTTGAAGGAGAACAACTTGGGTTCCAGCTCGCTGATCGCATGGCCACAGATCGGGCAGGCGAAGCGCGCGGAGAAGATAATCTCTTCGCCCGGCTCATCGTCCATCGGTGCCACCAGGGCAATGCCATCCGCCAGCTTCAATGCGGTCTCGAAGGATTCCGCCAAGCGCTGCTGTAGATCAGCCCGTACCTTGAAGCGGTCGACCACTACATCAATGGAGTGCTTCTTCTGCTTGTCGAGCTTCGGCGCTTCGTCCAGCTCATAGAGCTTGCCGTTGATGCGCGCGCGCACAAAACCCTGTGCTCGCAGTTCTTCGAAGACGGAAAGGTGTTCACCCTTGCGCTCACGAATCACTGGCGCCAACAACATCAGCTTCGCGCCTTCCGGTTGGGCCAGTACCAGGTCGACCATCTGGCTGACGGTCTGGGCCTCCAGTGGAATATCGTGGTCCGGGCAACGCGGAATGCCCACGCGTGCGTACAGCAAGCGCAGGTAGTCGTAGATTTCGGTAATGGTGCCCACGGTGGAGCGAGGGTTGTGGGAGGTCGATTTCTGTTCGATGGAAATCGCCGGCGACAGCCCTTCGATGGTGTCGACGTCGGGTTTTTCCATCATCGACAGGAACTGCCGGGCATAGGCCGACAGCGATTCCACATAGCGCCGCTGGCCTTCGGCATACAGCGTGTCGAACGCCAGGGACGATTTGCCGGACCCGGACAAGCCGGTGATGACGATCAGCTTGTCCCGGGGCAGGGTCAGGTCGATGTTCTTCAGGTTGTGGGTTCTAGCCCCACGAATCAGGATCTTGTCCAAGATGGCCTCGCACGGCGGGCGTAAATAATGCTGGAGTATACGGCTAAAGACTGGATGAATATACACTGTCAAAGTGCCGGGTGCAGCCTTACATGAAAGCTGCGCGGCAAAGCGCCGCATATACCCTCTCAATCGATGGGACTGGTAGAATCGCCGCCGGTTCACACGAGGTTTTTCCATGCACGATCCCCACAGCGAACGCATGAGTAGCGGCGAGACCCGAGCGGCAAGCGGTCTGGCCCTGGTGTTCGCCTTCCGTATGCTTGGCATGTTTATGGTGTTGCCGGTGCTGGCGACCTATGGAATGGATCTCGCAGGAGCGACCCCCGCATTGATTGGCCTGGCGATTGGCGCCTATGGCCTGACCCAGGCGATTTTCCAGATTCCGTTCGGGATCATTTCTGACCGCATTGGGCGCCGCCCGGTGATTTACCTCGGCTTGATCGTGTTTGCCCTCGGCAGTGTGCTCGCCGCTCAGTCCGATTCGATCTGGGGCGTCATCGCCGGGCGCGTGCTGCAAGGCGCCGGCGCGATTTCCGCAGCTGTGATGGCGTTGCTGTCCGACCTCACTCGTGAACAACACCGCACCAAGGCCATGGCCATGATCGGCATGACTATCGGGTTGTCGTTCGCGGTCGCCATGGTGGTCGGCCCCTTGTTGACCCGAGCGTTCGGCCTGCACGGGCTGTTCCTGGCCACCGGCGGCATGGCGTTGTTCGGGATCGTGATCGTAGCCTTCATGGTGCCGCGCTCCACCGGCACGTTGCAGCATCGCGAGTCGGGCGTTGCGCGCAAGGCCTTGTTGCCGACACTCAAGCATCCCGACTTGCTGCGCCTGGATTTAGGTATCTTCGTATTACACGCAATGCTGATGTGCAGCTTCGTCGCGCTACCCCTGGCGCTGGTCGAAAAAGCCGGCCTGCCCAAGGAGCAGCACTGGTGGGTCTACCTGACAGCGCTGTTGATTTCGTTCTTCGCCATGATCCCGTTCATCATCTATGGCGAGAAGAAACGCAAAATGAAACGAGTTCTGCTCGGCGCCGTCGCGACGCTCATGCTCACTGAGCTATTCTTCTGG
>NZ_JBOICG010000580.1:0-2565 GCF_050739995.1 Pseudomonas sp.
CGACGCAATGTGTTGGCTGATGGCGGGCCAATCCATTGCAGTGGTTGCGGGTAGCACATTGGCCAGTTGATGGCTGATCCCGAGCAACAGCACCAGACCCATCAGCGCGATATTCAGCGCTAGCGTAATCAACCGTGCGCTGAGGTCGATGCCCGACGCCATGCCTGCACGGTCGGCCGAGACCGAGCCGGTGGTGGTGTTGGTGGTCGGTGAGTTAGTCAGTGCCAACCCCACGCCCGCGATCACGCAACTGAATAGCACCAGCACGATGCTCGGCTGTTGCACGGCATTGACGACGGCCATGGCGATGAAACCAGCGCCCATTGAACCCAGGCCCACGGGGATGATGCGCTCGGCGCCATAGCGCAGGGCCAGGCGTTCGGCCAGTGGCGGGACCAGCAAAGTGGGCAAGGTGTAAGCGAGCAAGGCACCGCCGGTGGTCAGGGTGTCGTAGCCCAGGCCCGCCTGGAAGTAGAGCGGCAGGTAGATCATGAACGGCCAGAAGCTGAAGTTCATGCCGACCGAGCCCATCAGTGCCCCATTGAAACGCCGGATACGGAACACCGAGAAATCGAACATCGGGTGGGCACTGCGTTGCTCGATAACGATGAACAGTAGTAACCCGACCAGGGACAAAACCGCCCAGCCGAGCATGGCTGGTGTGCCGAAGCCGTGCTCGCTGCCCTGCGTAATGAAGTACACCAGCGCGAACACCGACAGCGTCAAGGTAAGCATGCCGGCAATATCGAGGCGATGGCCGGCCGGGTCGCGGGACTCCTGCACGCTGACCCGCAGCAACACCAAGGTCAGCAAGGTGAGTGGTACATGCACCAAGAACACCCAGCGCCAATCCGCCACCGCCAGGATCAACGCCCCGACCATCGGCCCGAAGCCCAGGCCCACACCGGCAATTACACCCCATACCGCGAACGCTCGTGCACGCGCTGCCGGTTCCCGGAACTGGTGCGACAGTATCGCGAACTGGCAGATCATCATCGCCCCGGCGCCCACGCCCTGAACGAAGCGCGCCACGATCAACGTAGGCGCCGTGTCGGCCAGCCCACAGGCCAGCGAGGCCAGGCCAAACAGCCACAAACACAACACCAGCATGCGCCGTCGGCCAAAACGATCAGCCAGCGTGCCCGCTGCCATCAGCACACTGGTGCAGGCCAGAGTGTAGGCGTTCATGATCCATTGGGCATCCTGGAAGCCGGTGCCCAGTTGCTGTTCGAGGGTGGGCAGGATGACCGGCACGCTGGAGATTTCCAGGCCGAACATCAGGGCAACGAGGCACACGGCGGTGAGCGCGAGGCCATCTCTGGCGGTACGCAGGGCGCTGACGGCCGATACAGCGGTGGCGGGCGGCATGGGATGTTCCTTTCGGTTGAATGAGGGTTTTATTCTCACGGGAACATGATTCGTTATTCGTGATAAGTTTTCCGCTGATAGGGGAATCAAGAGCGACAATTGAGCCATGGCCACTCCACGTTTTGACGGCGTTGAACTGTTTTTGCAAATCGTCGAAAGCGGCAACCTGACCGAAGCCGCCGAGCGCCTGAACCTCACGCGCTCCGCCGTGGGCAAGGGGTTGGCGCGATTGGAAGCGCGCTTGGGCACCTGCTTGTTGCAGCGCTCCACCCGCCGTCAGCGCTTGACCGAAGATGGGCAGGCCTATTACGAACATTGCCTGCGCGCACTGGCCGAGCTGGAAGCCGCCGAGTCGGTGCTTGAAAGTGGCAGGCAGCAGCCACGCGGGCGTTTACGGGCAAGCTTGCCTTTGGCGTTCGGCCACCACTACGCGGCGCCAGCCTTGTGGGGCTTGATGGACCGTTATCCGGAATTGGAGGTCGAGATTTCATTCTCGGACCGGTTGACGGACTTGGTGCAGGAAGGCTTCGACATCGCCGTACGCATCGGCCCGCTGCCGGACTCCGACCGCCTGAGCGCGCGTCGCCTGGGCGAACAATCGGTAGGTTTGGCCGCTTCACCGGCCTACTTGCAGCGTGTCGGGAAGATTGAGTGCCTCGATGACCTCGTCGGTCACCGAGGCATTGCCTACCGTTGCAATATGTCCCAGCGCTCGGGTGTGACATCGCCGTTGATGCTCGACGACCTCCAGGCGGTGGCCGATGCCGCGATTGCGGGCGTCGGTCTGGCCTGGTTGCCGAGCTGGTTGATTGCGCATTACGTGCTGCGTGGGCAACTGGAGGCGGTGCTGCCAGGCCACCGCGACCAACCGGCGCCGATCCATGTGATCTGGCCGACGGCACCGCATATGCCAGCCAAGGTACGCTGCGCCATCGATGCCCTGGTGGCTGGCACGCCCAGTTGCCTGGCAGGCAGTTGAACCCTTTTCGACAAAACCGACCTCTGTGAGAGCTGCCGAGCTTCAGCGAGGCTGCGAAGGCGGCGGCACAGGCTAACTATTCATCGGCCGTACCGCCGCTTTCGCAGGCAAGCCAGCTCCCACATTTGATCTCTGTCGCTGGCGAACACGCGCCAGGACACGATGTTCCCCAAACACCGCCAATCTCCTGTGGGAGCTGTCGAGCTTTAGCGAGGCTG
>NZ_JBOICG010000581.1:0-1911 GCF_050739995.1 Pseudomonas sp.
GAAGCCGCCCCAATAAGACCGCCGCGTTGTGTCAGGTAGAGCGCGGTTGCAGGTTTTGGGGCCGCTACGCAGCCCAGCGCGGGGCAAGCCCGCTCACTACAGGTGCAGAGTCCCTCAGGAGGACCGATGCTTTTATCTACTTATAAGGGACGATCCCATGTGGCTTCTGGTTCTCGCGTATCTGGGCGGCGTGCTGACTATTGTCAGCCCGTGCATCCTGCCGGTTCTGCCTTTTGTCTTCGCTCGCACCGGGCAGCCGTTTATGCGCAGTGGCTTGCCGCTGTTAGCGGGGATGGCGGTGACGTTCGCCCTGGTGGCCACACTGGCGGCGGTGGGCGGCGGTTGGGTGGTGCAAGTCAATCAGTACGGGCGCTGGCTCGCGTTGCTGTGCGTTGCCCTGTTCGGCTTGACGCTGCTGCTGCCACACCTGTCGGAGCGCCTGACGCGCCCGTTGGTGGCGGCGGGCAGTCGCCTGTCGGAGGCCGCAGGCGTCGATGCCAAACCGCGTCCGGGCGCTTCGTTCCTTATCGGCGTGGCCACCGGTTTGCTCTGGGCGCCGTGCGCCGGGCCAATTCTCGGGCTGCTGCTGACCGGCGCCGCGCTGCAAGGCGCCAGTATCGGCACTACCTTGCTGTTGCTGGCCTACGCCGCCGGTGCCGCGACTTCCCTGGCATTGGCGCTGCTGGTCGGCGGTAAAGTCTTTGGCTTTATGAAGCGCTCCCTCGGTGCCGGCGAATGGCTGCGCCGTGGCCTCGGCGCGATGATGCTGGCCGGTGTGGCTGCCATTGCCTTGGGCTTGGATACGGGCGTGCTGGCCCGTTTGTCGACGGCGTCCACGGGTGGTTTGGAACAAAGCCTGGTGGATCGCTTGAGCGCCAAGCCCGAGCAGAAGGGCGGGGCGATGATGATGGCGGCCAACCACAGCGATACGCTGCCGATCGAAGGCAGGCTGCCGCCGCTGGACGGCGCGGTGCAATGGCTCAACAGCCCGCCACTGACGGCCGAGGGCTTGAAAGGCAAGGTGGTGCTGGTGGATTTCTGGACCTACTCCTGCATCAACTGCCTGCGCAGCTTGCCGTATGTCAAAGCCTGGGCCGAGAAGTATCACGACCAGGGCCTGGTGGTGATTGGCGTACACGCCCCGGAGTTTGCCTTTGAGCGCGACGTGAACAACGTCACCCAGGCGATGAAGGACCTGGGGATCACCTACCCGGTGGCCATCGACAACAACTACAAGATCTGGCGCGCGTTCAACAACCAATACTGGCCGGCGCATTACTTTGTCGATGCGAAGGGACAGATCCGTTATCACCACTTTGGCGAAGGTGAGTATGCCGAGTCGGAGCGGGTGATCCAGCAATTGCTGCGTGAAGCTGGGGCGCAAAACGTTGCCGGTGGGCTGATCGAGGCCGACGCCAAGGGCGTGCAACAGGCGCCGGACATGAATGAAGTGCAGTCGCCGGAAACCTACCTGGGCTTCCAGCGCGGCGAGAACTTCGTCAAATCGGGGCCCCTGGCGCTGAACAACTGGACCTTGGACGGCCAGTGGAACGTCGGCGGCCAGCAAGTCACCCTCGATCAGGCGGGCGGGCACATTGTGTACCGCTTCCATGCCCGTGACCTGCACCTGGTGCTCGGCCCGGGGGCCGATGGCAAGCCGGTGCGCTTCAAGGTGACCCTCGACGGCCAGGCGCCGGGCGATGCCCACGGCACCGACGTGGCGCCAGACGGCAGCGGCACTGTGACCGAGCAGCGCTTGTACCAACTGGTGCGTCAACCCGGTGCCGTGCAGGACCGCACCTTCAGCATCGAATTCCTTGACCCGCATGTGGCGGCCTACGCCTTCACCTTTGGCTAACTGATTTATGAACTGTTAACCCCATCGATGTGGGAGCGGGCTTGCTCGCGAAG
>NZ_JBOICG010000582.1:0-9873 GCF_050739995.1 Pseudomonas sp.
ACTCAGAGTTACTGAATGGGTGGTGAAGCCCTTCAATGCTCCTATGTTGTGTTAAGTGTTGGCAGATATCTGGACCTCACCCTAGCGGTCTAGAACTTGAACCCCGAACTTCCCCTCCCCATACGAAGTCCGGGGTTTTTTTTGCCTGCAGAAAAGTCATTCGGCGATTTCTGCGCCCTTGTCCGCTAATTCCATCCAGTCGGCCAGTACGGTGTAAGCCTCTTCCAGGCCCATGCGCTTCGGCGCCGAGAACAGCTGGATGGTGATTGCATCACCCCAACCTTTACGGATTTCCGATTGGACCTTGAGCAGGGTGTTCTTGGCCGCGCCGTAGGTCAGCTTGTCGGCCTTGGTCAGCAGGATATGCATCGGCATGCCGCTGGCCATGGCCCAATCGAGCATCAACAAGTCGAAGTCGGTCATTGGATGACGGATGTCCATCATCAGAATCAAGCCCTTCAAACTCTCGCGACCACCCAGGTAAGCCTCCAGGTGACGCTGCCAGTGCAGCTTCAACGGGATAGGTACTTTTGCGTAACCGTAGCCCGGCAGGTCGACCAGACGCCGATCATCGTCTAGCTTGAAGAAATTGAGCAGCTGCGTGCGGCCCGGGGTTTTCGAGGTGCGCGCCAGGCTGGCGTGGGTCAGGGTGTTCAGCGCGCTGGATTTACCGGCGTTGGAACGGCCGGCAAAAGCGACTTCAAAGCCTTCGTCATCGGGGCATTGGTCAACTTTGGCGGCGCTGAGCATGAACGTGGACTGTTGGCACAGGCCGAGGATGGGATTCTTGAGTTGCATGAGATTTCCGATGTGGGCGGTGCCGAGAAAGGGTGCGGCAAGCGGTGTCGTTTCCGTTTCAGTAGCGCCAGTATATAATGCCGCAGATTTTGTGTGTGCTTTGTCCCAGCGAAGGATGAGGTTCACGGGAGCGAAAGACCTTCATTGCGCATTAGAACGCAAAACGCTCTCAAACCCTGAAAAGGTCGATGTATGACCCGATGGTTGCTCGCTTTTGGTGTCCTGATGCCGCTGTATGGCGCTCAGGCTACACAGGAACCCGAAGCGGTGTACAACCGAGTTTGCGTGGCTTGCCATGCCGGCCAACTGCCCAATGCCCCCAAGCGGGGTGATCAGGCAGCGTGGGCGCCCAGACTGGCGCAGGGCATGGACACGCTGGTGCAACACGTAACCCAGGGTTTCAAGGCAATGCCGCCGCGTGGTTTGTGCATGGACTGCAGTACTGAGGATTACCAGGCCGTCATTGAATTGATGGTGAGTAAACCCGGTAGATAACTCTTAAACCCCTTAGCCGTAGTTGGATTAGCTGATGAACAAACTGATCGTGAGTCTGCTGTTGACCTTGGGCATCACCGGTGTTGCCCATGCTGCAGGCGACGCTACAGCGGGCCAGGCGAAAGCCGCCGTATGTGGTGCTTGCCATGGACCGGATGGCAACAGCCCGGCGCCGAACTTCCCCAAACTGGCCGGCCAGGGTGAACGTTACCTGACCAAGCAGATGCACGACATCAAGGATGGCAAGCGCACGGTCCTGGAAATGACCGGCTTGCTGACCAACCTCAGCGATCAGGACCTGGCAGATATCGCGGCGTATTTTGCCAGCCAGAAGGGCAGTGTGGGAGCTGCTGATCCGAAACTGGTCGAAAAAGGCCAGGCATTGTTCCGGGGCGGCAAGCTCGCTGAAGACCAGCCAATCGGTGGCATGCCCGCCTGCAAGGCTTGCCACATCCCGGACGGCGGTGGTCTTGCGGCCGCAGGCTTCCCTCACCTGAGTGGCCAGCATGCCCAGTACACGGCCAAGCAATTGAAGGATTTCCGCGAGAAAGTTCGCTACATCGATGGCGATGCGGGTAACAAAATGATGACTGACATTGCTGCCAAGCTCTCGGACAAAGATATCGAAGCGCTGTCCAGTTACATCCAGGGTCTGCACTGATTGGCCCGGCAACGTTAACGCTCGATTAATCCATCGATGCAAGCATAAAAAGGGTGGCTTAGGCCGCCCTTTTTTGTGGCCGGTGCCGTTACACTAACGAACTCATGCCCGCGTAGACCTGTCACAACAAAGGTCGCGTGAGGCGACTTTATTTGTCCAGGAGTAAAGCATGCGTAATCTGATCCTCAGCGCCGCTCTCGTCACCGCCAGCCTCTTCGGCATGACCGCACAAGCTGCCGACGTGCCGCTTGAAGCCGGTAAAACCTATGTTGAATTGACCAACCCCGTACCGGTTTCGGTGCCTGGCAAGATCGAAGTGGTGGAGCTGTTCTGGTACGGCTGCCCGCATTGCTATGCTTTTGAGCCGACCATCAACCCTTGGGTCGAAAAACTCCCGTCCGACGTTAACTTCAAGCGCATCCCAGCCATGTTCGGCGGCCCATGGGATGCCCACGGCCAACTGTTCCTGACCCTGGAAGCCATGGGTGTGGAGCACAAGGTCCACAACGCCGTATTCGAAGCTATCCAGAAGCAAGGCAAGCGCCTGACCAAGCCGGAAGAAATGGCTGACTTCGTCGCCACCCAGGGTGTCGACAAGGACAAATTCCTCGCCACCTTCAACTCTTTCGCTATCCAGGGCCAGATCAAGCAAGCCAAGGAGCTCGCTCAGAAGTACGGCGTGCAAGGCGTACCGACCTTGATCGTCAACGGCAAGTACCGCTTTGACCTGGGTACCGCCGGTGGTCCAGAAGCCGTCCTCAATGTTGCGGACCAACTGATCGCCAAAGAACGCGCAGCCAAGTAAGGGGCTCGTTATGCGCCGCCGGGGTACCGAACGCGTTGTTGGCCTGCATGAGCCGCAGGTCAACGAACACCACCTGGAATCCACAGGCCTGCCGGCTGACAGCCGCTTGCGCCTGCTCAGTTTCAACATCCAGGTGGGCATCAGTACCGAGAAGTACCGACACTACCTGACCCGCGGCTGGCAGCACCTGCTGCCCCATAACGGTCGGGCCGGTAACCTGCAAAAGATCGGCAACCTGCTCAACGATTTCGATCTGGTCGCCTTGCAGGAAGCCGATGGCGGCAGCATACGCTCCGGCTACATCAACCAAGTGGAACACCTGGCACAGCTGGGTGCTTTTCCCTACTGGTATCAGCAACTCAATCGTAACCTCGGCCGTTTGGCACAGCACAGTAATGGTGTGCTCAGCCGCCTGAAGCCCACGGCTATCGAAGACCACCCATTGCCAGGCCCCAAGGGGCGCGGGGCGATTCTCGTGCGCTTTGGCGAGGGCCCGGAAGCCTTGGTGGTGGTGATGATGCACCTGGCGCTCGGGGGACGTACGCGTAACCTTCAGTTGGCCTATGTGCGAGAGTTGATTGGCAACTACAAACACCAGGTTTTGATGGGTGACATGAACACCCATGCCAACGACCTGTTGCAGAACTCTCCGTTGCGCGACCTTGGGTTACTGGCGCCGCAAGTCGAAGCCACGTTTCCCAGCTGGCGCCCGCAACGCTGTCTGGACCATATCCTGCTAAGCCCGACCCTCACGCTCGAAAGTGTGCAGGTTCTGGCGCAGCCCATCTCCGATCACCTGCCGGTCGCGGTAGAGATTCGTCTGCCGGGTTCGCTCACGGCTGATGCATTACCCGCGTTGAGCCCAAGCCCTCGCGGACCCCTTGAATGAGCGACGACGCCCAGCGCTGGAAAGAGAAATACCTCAAAAGCATCGAGCAACAAGACAAGCTCGAACGCCGTTGGGCTGCCCGCCTTGACCTGCTTCGTCGTGGGCTGGTGCGTAGCACGCTTGCCGCTGAGGGGACAGACCGCGCGGTCGATCAATGCATGAAGGAAATGCGCGATGTCGTGCGCACCGACGACATGGACGCAGCTCTCGCCGCGTTGCTCCCGCGCCTGGAAAAAGCCGTGCTGGACTCGGAGCAGCGCCGCGAAACCCGGGTCGACCAGATCAGCACCGCGCTCACCGCCCTGGTCGCGCAGTTGCAGAAGTTGCCGCTGCCCCGTGAAGTGGCTCGCCCGCTGAAAACCTTCGCCAAGCAGCTTGATGGCCGTGTCGGGCAGGCGCGGGAAATACCGTTGTTGCTCAGTGAGCTCAGCAGCCTGCAAGGGCAGGCGCTGAACAACCTAGAACCGGAGGGTGAAAGCTCGCGCCCTGGGCCAGGCTTGCTTCAACGCTTGTTTGGTAGCAAAGACGTCGCCGTCGAGGTCACTGAACCAGCCCCTGCGCCAACAACACCCACACCGCAACCTGTTGTCGCAAAGCCTGTGCCCAAGTCCCAAGAGCCAGAGCAATCCGAAGCGTTGACCGAAGCCTTGCGAGCTTTCACGCCATTACCGCCAGTCGAGGTGGTGCAACCGCCTGAACCTGTTGCACCCTCTAAGAGTGTGGAGGTCGCTGGCGAAACATTTGTGTTCGAAGCGCCTGCTCAATCGGCAACTACCGCCGTGCCGGTCGAGGCGCCGGAACCTGCGGACCCTGAGCCGCCTGCGCAAACATTGGCACCTGAGAGTGCGCTTGCCGCGTTTATCGAAACGCCCGAGGTTCAGGTCGACACGCCGGAAGAAACGACGATCGGCAGCCTGTCGCTCCCGCCTGTGTTGGAAAGCCCGGAGTCCGACCCCGACGCGCTGCAATCGGAGGGCATCTACGCCCTGCCTGACTCGCCCGAGCCGTCCTACAGCTCGGTGGCCAAGCACATCGAAGACACGTTGCTCGGTTTACTGGAAGATCTATCGCTACCTGAGCGCCACCGGCCCCAGGCGGAATCCATGCGTGAGCGTCTGGCCAATGGCTTGAATTGGTACGAGTTGCTGCCGATTCTCGATGACTTAGCAGTATTGATGCTGGCGATCACCGACAGCGGCCAGCATGAGTTCGAGGCTTACCTCAAGCAGCTTAACGAGCGCCTCGAAGCTTTCCAGGGTCACCTTCAGGTCGCCAGTGACGGCCACGCCGACAGCCGCTCGGCCGCACGAGAATTGGATACGCAGATTCGTGAGCAGGTGGACGGCCTGCAAAGCAGTGTGCAGGAAGCCGCCGACCTGGATAGCCTCAAGCAGGTGCTGGAAAGTCACCTGGAAGGTTTGCTTGGCACCATGGACGAGCACCAACAGCAGCGTGACCAGCGCGAACAGGAAGTGGCGGCGCGCTTGAAAGGTTTGGCCGAGCGGGTTGCGAGCATGGAGCAGGAAGCTCAAGGCTACCGCGAGCATCTGGAGGTGCAGCGTCAGAAAGCCTTGATTGACCCGCTTACTGGCCTGCCAAACCGAGCTGCCTGGAGCGAGCGCCTGGATCATGAGGTCAATGCCTGGCATCAGCTCGGTAACAGCTTATCGCTGGCGATGCTGGATCTCGACCATTTCAAGCGCATCAACGATGGTTATGGTCACTTGGCCGGCGACAAAGTCTTGAAGATCATCGCCAACGTACTGCACAAGCGCCTGCGCCCCAGTGATTTTATCGCGCGGTTTGGCGGTGAAGAGTTTGTGTTGCTGATGCCCGATTCATCCCTGGTCGATGCCTTGGCCGTGGGTGAGGTGCTGCGTGCGGCGATCGAGGCGTGCCCGTTCCACTTCAAGGGCGAACCGGTGACGATCACGGTGTCCATGGGCGTGGCACAGTTTCAGCCGGGTGAGCGCAGTGATCTGGCGCTCAAGCGTGCCGACGAGGCGCTGTACCGGGCCAAGGCGGCAGGGCGCAATAAGGTGCAGGCGGCTTAAAAGATGTTCCATTTTGTGATTTGAACGCTTCGCTGCACACCGTACGTTACACTGTTGCATTATCGTCTTCAGCGTAACGTGATCTGCCATGAAATCCTTGTACATCGCTTTTGTGTTCCTTCTACTCGCCGGTTGTGCCAGTGGCCCTCGTCTGGACACCAGTCACCCTTCAGTGAACCACGACAACCGCGTGCAGTTCGTCATCGTCCACTACACCTCCGCCAACCTCGAACGTTCCCTGGCCCTGTTGACCCACGGCCAGGTCAGTAGCCATTACCTGATCGGCGACGACGGTTCGGGCACCATTTACAAGTTGGTGGATGAGAGCCAGCGGGCCTGGCACGCTGGGCAAAGCGAATGGATGGGGCGCACTTGGCTCAACTCAAGCTCCATCGGTATCGAAATCGTCAACCCGGGGTATCGCGACACGCCGACGGGCCGCGTGTGGTATCCGTATTCCGAAGCACAGGTGCAGTCGCTGATTGTGTTGCTCAAGGACATCAGCAAGCGCAACGGAATTGATCCGAAGAACATCATCGGTCATAGCGACATCGCGCCATTGCGCAAACTTGATCCCGGCCCGCTGTTTCCGTGGAAGCGCTTGGCCGCTGCAGGCTTGGGTGCCTGGCCGGATGCCCAGGCCGTTGCCCGGTTCCAGGTACAGTACGCAGCGGAGTTGCCAAGCGTGACGTGGTTCCAGGAAGAGTTGGCGCGTCTGGGCTACCAGACACCGCAGACCGGCGAACTGGATATCGCCACGCGCCATGTGCTGGCGGCCTTCCAGATGCATTTCCGCCCTTCACTGTTTGATGGCACGCCAGATGCCGAAAGTGCCGCGATCCTGCGTGCGTTGAACCATCGATAAGTGTTAGAGCGGCAACGCCATATAGAACTGCGTACCCTGCCCCGGCCGTGAATACACACCCATGCGGCCGCCATGCAATTGCACGATCTCCTTGCACAGCGCCAGCCCGAGGCCGGCGCCGCCTTTCTTGCGGCCCACCTGTACGAAGGGCTCGAAGATGCGTCCCTGCTGACCGTACGCAATACCTTCGCCGTTGTCCTCGACGCTGATAATGACGCGCTCGCCATGGCGACGAGCCTGCAGACGAATCTGCCCGCCTTCAGCCGTGTGTCGAAGGGCATTGGCCAGCAGATTGTCGAGCACGCGCTCCAGCTGAGCCTGGTCGGCGTACAGTCGGGGCAAATCGGCCTGGGCTTCTACCAGTAACTCGATGTGTTGCGCATTCGCCGGCTCCGCGAACCGCGCTCGTGCGTGCTCCAACAGCTCTGTAACGTCGCTTGGCGACAATGTGAGCTTTTGCAGGCCATTCTGGTAGCGTGAAAAATTCAGCAGGTCGTTGATCAATTGCATCAGGCGCTGCATTTCTTCGTTGACCGTATCCAGCAGGTCCGCTTCCCGGGACTCGGCAGGAAATTTTGCCCGCTCGCGAAACAAGCCGAAGGCCATGTGCATGCCGGTCACCGGTGTACGCAACTCATGGGAGGCGCGCAAGACGAACTCGCTGCGCACCCGTTCAAAGGCCCGCTGCTCCGTAACGTCATGCAGCACCATGACCGCACCGAGAATATGCCCTTGAGTATGGCTCACAGGCGTCAGGCTGTAGGTCAACAGGCGCAGCTCGCCTTCGACTTCCACCTCCAGATCCTCCGGCGCCCGTTCCAGATTGCCACCGCGCAGCACCAGTTGCAGTTGCTCATCCATTTCCGGGCGGCCGAGGGCCTCACCCAAGCCTTGGCCGAGACGTTCCTCGTCCCACCCCAGCTGACGCTGTGCCACGGGGTTGAGGTGCTCCAGGCAGCCTTGGCGATCAATCATCAGCAGGCCGTCATCAATGCTGTCGAGCACTGCTTGCAGGCGTTGTTGGCCGGCCAATAGCTCATCGACATTGGTCGCCTGATGCTGGCGCAGTGCTTCGGCCATGATGCCGAAACGGCGGGTCAACTGGTTCATCTCCGCGGCCGAGGAAATGGGCAGCGTCACTTCAAAGTCGCCCTGTCCGATTTTATCGGCGGCTTTCGCCAACGCCTCGATGGGCCCACCAAAACGTTGGGCGATGCCATGTGCGGTGACGAAACCAATGATCAACACCGCAAGCCCCACCAACCCCAGCAGTCCAGCAATCAACAACGCGCGTTCGCGGGACTTGTGCTCGTTGGTGCTGATGTTTTCCAGCGCCAGCTTGTGATCGGTGATCAGCCCGTTGCGCAACACATTGAAGGTTTCGGTGAGTTTTTCCTTACTGCCCGGTGGTGCCGTCTCTTGCTGGGATTCGTCAAATGCCTCCAGCAGGTTCTGGTAGTCGATGCGTGCCTGGCTGAAACCATGGCTGTTGCCATCGTTTTGTTCATGGGCAATGCCTTGATCCAACAGATCAAAATAGCGCTGCTTCGACGCTTGCAGTGCCTCGGGGTCGGGGCGCTTTTCCAGCATCATGATCAACTGGTCGCCCAGGCTCTGGCGCAGCTTGAGCCCCAGGTCCAGGGTGATGAAGTTGCTGCGGATCAATGACTCCTGGGTCTTGGCCATTTGCATGACACTGACCAGGCCCAGGATCAATCCCAGCAGGGCGACGGTGATCAGCGCTGAGATACTCAGGAACAACCGAGTGCGCAGTTTCATCGCAAGCTTCATAGGGTACAGCTCACAGGTTGTACTGTTTGCGTTTGCGGTACAGGGTCGACGCGTCGATGCCAAGCGTGCGTGCCGCCTGATCCAGCGTGTCGCTGGTGGCGAGTACGGCGCCGATATGCGCTTTCTCCAGCTCGTCCAGACTCAACGCCGCGCCGATGCGTGGTGCATTGTGGGTCGGCTGTTCGGCCATGCCGAGATGGCTGATCTCGACCTTCTCCTGAGGGCAGATGATGCTGGCACGCTCCACCACGTTGCGCAGCTCACGGATGTTGCCCGGCCAGCGGTAGTTGAGCAGTGCCTCACGTGCTTCATCGCTGAAGCCCCGGGCAGGCCGCGCGTACTCCTTCACGAAGCGCGCCAGGAAACGGTCGGCCAGGGTCAGGATGTCTTCACTGCGCTCACGCAACGGCGGCAGGTGCAAGGTGATGACGTTGAGACGGTAGAGCAAGTCTTCCCGGAAGCGGCCGTCACGCACCATATCTTCCAGATTCAAATTAGTGGCCGCGAGGATGCGCACATCGGCACGTCGAGTTACCGGGTCGCCGACGCGCTCGTACTCTTTGTCCTGGATAAAACGCAGTAATTTAGGTTGCAGCGTCAGCGGGAAGTCACCGATCTCGTCGAGAAACAGGGTGCCGCCATCGGCCTGATTGACCCGGCCCAGCGTGCTCTCACTGGCACCGGTAAACGCGCCGCGGCTGTGGCCGAACAGCTCGCTTTCCATCAATTCCGCGGTCAGCGACGGGCAGTTGATGGTCACGCAGGACTTTTTCGCACGCTTGCTCCAGCCGTGAATGGCGCGGGCCAGTTCACCTTTACCCGTACCGGACTCGCCCAGGATCAGGATGTTGGCATCGGTGCCCGCCACCTGGCGGGCGGTTTCCAACACCACCATCATTGACGGGCTGTGGGAGTCGAGGCCGTCCTTGGGTTGGCGCACTTCGCCTTCCAGCGCCTCCAGGCGTGCCGACAATTGGCGCACTTCCAACTGCTTGGCGGTGGCCAGGCGCAATTGGTCGGGGCTGCACGGCTTGACCAGGTAATCGGCAGCACCCGCCTGGATAGCGTCGACGGCGGTATCCACAGCGGAATGCGCGGTGACGATCACCACGCGCATCCACGGTGCTTGGATGCGCATCTGGGCCAAGACGTCCAAGCCATTGTCCTCGCCCAGGCGCAAGTCGAGGAAACACAGATCGAACACCTGGCGTTGCATCAGGGCATCGGCTTGGGCAGCGCTGTTGGCTGTTGCGACGGTGTAGCCTTCGTCTTCCAGGCAGTACCGGAACGTGCGCAGGATTGCGGATTCGTCATCCACTAAAAGAATGCGGCCTTGAAGCTCCTTGGCTGATTCCATCTGTCCCGCGCTCCTTAATTATGAATGATGGTGATTAGTCCCGGAATAATCGGGCAAGTTGCATGGTTTATTCTGATTGATAAAAGGCGTCTTCGTGCAGCTATCTGCACGTCCTCCTACAAACCCGCCAATTGATGGCGTTTTCATTCCTTCTTGCC
>NZ_JBOICG010000583.1:0-9980 GCF_050739995.1 Pseudomonas sp.
GCGCTGGACTTCGGCAATGCTACGGGCGACCTGAACAACGCTGGTGGTCTGATCACCACGGCAGGTGTCCTGAGCCTGGACCATCTGCGTGACCTGAATAACCAGGGCGGCGAGATTTCCAGCGCGCAGAGCCTGAACCTCAGCGGCCGCACCCTGGACAATAGCGCCGGCAAGCTGATCAGCAACAACCTGCTGGTGCTCAAGGCCAGCAACCTGATCAACCAGGGCGGTTTGATGTCCGGCTGGCAGGGCTTGACCGTCAGCGGCGAGAGCCTGGACAACCGCAACAACGGCACGCTCTCCAGCCGTTACGGCGACCTCAACGCAACGCTCACCAACCGCCTGCTCAACAGCGGCGCCGGTGCACTGGTCAGCCAGAAAGCACTGACGGTCACCACCGCCGAGTTGGACAACAGCGACAAGGGCATTCTCTCCAGTGCGAGTGACCAGACCCTCACCGTCAGTGGCCTGCTAAACAACGCCCAGGGCGGCGTGATCGACAGCGGCGCAGCCCTGAACCTGACGGCACAGAATCTCGACAATAGCGGCGGCAGCATCACTGGCGGTACGGCGGCCACCCTCGGCCTGCTCGCGACCCTGACCAATACCAACGGCAAACTGTCCAGCGGTGGCCCGTTGCTGATTTCCCGTGCCGCGCAGATCAACAACCAGGGCGGCCAAATCGCCAGTCAAGGTTTGTTGACCCTGTTGACGGGCGGCCTCGATAACCGCAATCGCGGCACCGTCGCGGCCAATGAGCGCCTGACCCTCACTGCCAGCGGTGTCGTGCAAAACGGTAGCGATGGTTTGATCTACAGCCAAAACGCTGACCTGAAGCTCACCGCCAACCGCTTGGACAACGTCAAGGGCGCGGTACAAAGCAAGGCGGGCCTGACACTGGACGTCGCAGGCGATATCGATAACCAAAGCGGCAAGCTGATTGCTCAAACGGACGACCTCAGCGCGCAAGCCGCCAGCCTCGATAACCGTGGCGGCGTACTTTCCAGCCTCGCAGGCGCGCTGCAAAGCCGCGTTGTCGGTGTGCTGCGCAATGGTTATGACCTGAACAACAACCGCCAGGGCGGCATTGTCCAGGGGCAATCCCTGAACCTGCTGGCCGGGACTCTGGATAACTATGGCGGGCGGCTCTCTGCGCAAAGTGGCAATGCCTTGGTCAGCACCGGTAACTTCGACAACCGCAACGGTGGGCTCTATGCCAAGGGCCTGGTGAACGTCACCGGCCATGATTTCGACAACAGTGGCGACAACGGTGGTCAGATTGCCGGCCAGCAGATCGATCTCAACCTGAGCGGTGCACTGAATAACCGCAAGGGCATCATCGAAAGTGAATCGACCCTCAAGGTCAGCGCCGCCAGCCTGGACAACCAGACCGGTCGGCTGCGAGCGCTGGGCGCCAACGGCAGCACCGAGTTCACCATCGGCGGCCTGTTTGATAACAGCAATGGCCTGTTGGAAACCGCCAACAACACCCTGACCCTCGCTGCGGGCAACCTGCAGAACGCAGGCGGTACGGTGTTGCACGTGGGCACCGGTCGCTTCGACATCGCTCCGAGCAATCTCAACAGTGTCGGCGGCAGCCTGGTGACGCGGGGCGACCTGACCGTCAATCAGGCCACCTGGACCAACAGCAGCGTGATCCAGGCCGGGCGCCTGACCGTCAACGTCAACCAACTCGACCAGACCAGCGGCGGCCAACTGTTGGCTGCCCAGCGTTTTATCGGCAGCGGCGGCAACTGGTCCACCCATGGCCTGATTGCCAGTGATGGCAGTCTCGACTTGACCCTGAACGGCGCCCTGAACGGCACCGGGCGCATCAGCAGCCTGGGCAACCTGACCCTCAGCGCCGCGCAACTGAACCTGAGCAACACCGCCAGCATCGCCGGCGGCGGCATTACCACCGCCAACATCACTGGTACCCTGAACAACTACGGACGCCTGACGTCCACCACCGACCTGAACCTGACCGCTGGTGCTATCAACAACTACGCGACCCTGGGCAGTGGCCAGAACCTCACCGCCACCACCGGTGCGTTGCTCAACGACCACGGGCTGATTTTCAGCGGTGGCAACATGAGCCTGCGGGTAGATGCTCTGAGCAACAGCTATGCCGATATCTACAGCATGGGCGACCTGAGCGTCGACCGTGACGGCAAGGGCGGCTTGGCCAGCAGCATCATCAACAGCTCCTCCAGCATCCAGAGCGACGGCAACCTGAGCCTGGCCGCCTCGATGATCAGCAACCGGCGCTCAGTGCTGACCACCAATGACGGCGGCATCTACACGGCTTCGATTACTGAGTTTCCTTGTCAGGAAGGTCCCAACTATGCCGGCGATTGCAGCGGCGGCAAGGAAAACCACCTGTGGCAAATCGTTCAGCGCGACAAGTTCGAAGTTACCGAGGCCAGCGCCGCATCGAGCATCAGCGCCGGTAAGGACTTGACCATTACCGGTGGTGACCTGCTCAACGCGAGCAGCAGCATCGGCACCGCTGGCAACCTGAATATCTCGGTCAACAACCTGGCCAATAACGGGATTGAAACCGGCGAGACCGAAACCTGGCGACTGTTTATCTCCGAGCGTACCCGCGATGCCAGCGGCTGGTATTCGGCGGCCGCTGCGTTCAACAACCGCTACTCCAGCACCGGCGCAGCCTATAACCCCAAGGACCTGAGTGGCCTTGAAGCGGCCATGGCCTCGTTCATCGGCATGACCGAGCAAGAGCGCACCGCGCTGCGTCGAGTCACGAAAATCGACTCCGGCGATCAACGTTACTCGGCCGTGATCCAGGCCGCCGGTGCGGCCACCGTCAAGGCCCAGGGCAACATCGACAACAGCGTTGTGCGGCCCGGCTTCAACTACGTGGGCGCAGGCGCCAAGACCACCACCGACGCTTCGGGTGCCAGCGCGGCCAACGGTTTCTCGACCCGTATCACCATCAACCAGCAGCTTCCGCCAGACCTCGCCCAACAGCAGATCAACCCGCTGAGCCTGCCCGGCTTCAGCTTGCCCACCGGCCAGGGCGGCTTGTTCCGCCTGAGCGGCGAGGGCACTGCCACCCCCACCGATACCGGCCCACAAAGCTGGACGTTGGGTGGCAACAACCTGGCGGCGGCGGATCGCCCGCAAGCGACGCCAGGCACCCCGTCACGCACGGTGGCCGGTCAAGGCTCGGCCAACCCGCTCGACCCGGGTCAAGCGCCTGTCACGGGCAGTGGCACCTCAGTCAACGGCTTGACCGTCAACCGCGTGCAAGGCCTGCCCGACAGCCAGTTCGCATCCAACCCGCAAAAATACCTGATCGAAACCAACCCGCTGCTCACCAACCTGCAGCAGTTCATGGGCTCCGATTACCTGTTGTCGAAACTGGGCTATGACCCGGACCAGTCCCAAAAGCGCCTGGGTGACGGGCTCTACGAACAACGCCTGATTCAACAGGCCGTGATCGCCCGCACCGGCCAACGCTTCATCGACGGCCAGACCAGCGATGCCTCGATGTTCAAGTACCTGATGGACAACGCCATCGCCAGCAAGCAACAACTGAACCTGGCCGTGGGCGTGAGCCTTACCGCTGAACAGGTTGCTGCCCTGACCCATGACATCGTCTGGATGGAAAACGCCACCGTCGCCGGCCAACAAGTGCTGGTGCCGGTGCTCTACCTGGCCCAGGCCAACAACCGCCTGGCGCCCAACGGTGCGCTGATTGCCGGCAGTGACCTGAACCTGATGGCCGGGGCCAACCTCGACAACGTCGGCACCCTGCGCGCCACCCAAAACCTGGCCGCCAGTGCCGGACGCGACATGGTCAACAGCGGCCTGATCGAAGCCGGCAACCGCCTCGACCTGCTGGCCACCAACAACCTGACCAACCGCGCCGGCGGCATCATCGCCGGTCGCGACGTCAGCGTCTCGGCGGTCAATGGCGATGTGCTCAACGAACGCAGTGTCACCAGCCACCAGAGCAGCAGCGGCTACCGCACCGAACGCACCGATGTCGTCGACAACGCAGCGCGTATCGAAGCCGCCAACAACCTGAGCCTGGGCGCCGGGCGCGACGTCAACAGTGTGGGCGGGGTGCTGAAAAGCGGTGCCGACACCGTCATCCAGGCCGGACGCGACGTCAACCTGGCCAGCGCCGAACAGCGCAACGCCAATGCCGTCACCACCCTGTTTCATGGCAACAGCGCCACCCAATACGGCACCGTCATCGAAGCCGGCCGCGACTTCCAGGTCGTCGCCGCACGGGACATCAGTGCTATTGGCAGCCAGATCGATGCCAAGCGTGACTTGGCCATGGCGGCCACGGGTAATTTGACCTTGGCTTCGGCGGCGAATGAACAGCATTCGGCGTTTAATTCGAAGAAGGTTAAGAGTCAGGAGGATCATGTTCAGCAAGTGTCCACCACGCTCAAGGCGGGCGGGGATGTGACGTTGAGTGCGGGGCAGGATCTGGCGTTGGCGGCCAGTACGGTTAATGCGGGGGATGAGGCGTATTTGGTGGCGGGCAAAAACCTCGCCCTCAAGGCGGCTGAGGACCAAGACTACAGCTTCTACAGCAAGACCAAAAAGACATCCTCGGGCAAGAAATTCCGCCTTGATGAAACGGACTCCGTCAGTAACGTCGGCAGCCTGGTTAGCTCGGGTGGTCACAGCACGTTGGTCGCCGGAGAAAACCTGCTGCTGGCGGGGAGTGCCGTGACGGCCGAGAAAGGCGCGGCGAAATTGGTCGCGGGCAACGACGTGCAGATTCTTGCGGTGACCGATTCCGATAGTGCTCGCCATGAGCGTAAGGAAAGCAAAAGCAGTTGGGGTGGGCTCAAGTCGAGCAAGGTCGAGGATAAGGTCGACGAGAAACGTACCACTGCGGTGGGGAGCATGGTCTCTGGCGAGACTGTCGTCGTTGCTGCTAAGCGCGATGTCACAGTGACGGGCTCGTCTCTGGTGAGCACGAGCGACCTGTCTGTCCAGGCTGGGCGTGACTTAACCATCGATGCTGCGCAGAACACCTTTTCCCGCACCGACATGCACAAGGAAAAGAACCGCGACCTGACCGGTGTGTTAACGGGAAATAAGTTGGGCCTGGATGACGCTACTGGCAATCAACACCTGTTTATTAACAGCCAAAAACACAATGGCACCGCTAACGAAACGACCTTGACGGGCAGCACCGTTGGGTCCAGCGCTGGCAATGTAAGTCTGAGCGCTGGACGCGAACTGAATGTGATCGCCAGTGACTTGGTCAGCACCAAGAACATGGACCTCAGTGGCGCCAACGTGACCATCACCGCCGGTGCTGAAACGGCGCGGCAAACCACGGAAGACAGTTCCAAGAGCCTGGCCGTGGGCCGGGTGATTGGCGGTGCAGTGATTGATACTGCACGCAGCATCCACGATGCCACTGAAGCGGCGAAAAATGCCGATGACCCACGCCTCAAGGCGGTGAAAATCGCCCAGGCCGCCCTGGCTGCCTACAACCTGGGTGGCCAGGCCTCGGACGCCAACGGCCAGAGCGCTGGCTTCAAGAACAAACAAGGCGGCTCGCCAAGCAACGGTTCGTTGATCAAGATCGGCACCGAACTGGCCAACACCCGCAGCAAGGCTAGCAGCGAGTACAACAGCCTGACGGCGCGCCAGAGCACGCTCAATGCCGGGCAGGATCTGTCGATTGTCGCTACCGGCGAAGCGCCCGGCACCCAGGGCAATATTGAGATCACCGGCAGCAGCCTGAAAGCCGCCAACACCTTGTTGCTGGCCAAGAACAACGTGTTGCTGCAAAGCGCCCAGGACACCGTCGACCGCAAGAACGATGGCTCGACCAACAAGACTGCCATTGGCGCGAGCTTCAACATCGGCGAGCAGAACGGCTTCACCCTCGACCTGGGTGCGCAGGGCGCGAAAAACAACGGCAATGGCAACTCGGTAACCCAGGTCAACACCACCCTGGACACCGGCTCGCTGCTGCTCAAAAGCGGCGGCGACACCACCCTCGCCGGTGCCCAGGTGCGCGCCGATCGCATCCAGGCCGACATTGGTGGCGACCTCAATATCCTCTCGCGCCAGGACACCGAATCGTCGCGCAGCAAGCAGAGCAGCGCAGGCTTTGGTGCGAGTATCTGCATCCCACCGTTCTGCTTCGGCTCAACCGTCGCCGGATCGGCTAGCATCTCTGCGGCCAAGATGAACAGCGATTACA
Source organism: Pseudomonas sp. (assembly GCF_050739995.1). Classification (GTDB taxonomy): domain Bacteria; phylum Pseudomonadota; class Gammaproteobacteria; order Pseudomonadales; family Pseudomonadaceae; genus Aquipseudomonas. The sequence goes on from NZ_JBOICG010000583.1 coordinate 6,212, forward strand.
AGGCCGTGACCGACCAGACCGGCCTGTTCGCGGGAGCAGGTGGCTACGACATCAATGTCGGCAAGACCACCACCTTGCAGGGTGGCGTGATTGCCAGCGAAGAGGCGGCGGTGAAGAACCGCTTGAGCACCGATCGCCTGATCGTCAGTGATATCAAGAACACCAGCGAGATCCAGAGCCAGTCGGCGGGGCTCTCTGCATCATTCAGCAGCAGCGACGGCACCTCACCGGGTGGCAGCATTCCGGTGGCGCTCAAGGAAGACGAGCGCAGCCACACCCGCAGTGCGGTCAGCGAGGGTACGATTGTGGTGCGTAACCCTGAGGGTGCCAATGATTTGGTGGGGCTCAACCGCGACACCGCCAAAGCCAACCAGCCACTCGACCGGCCTGACCAGAAGGCCATGCAGGAGCGCATCGACCTGATCCAGAGCTCGGCGCAGTTGGCCAGTGGAGTGATCAGCACGGTAGCCAAGGCCAAGGCGGATGAAGCAAAAAAACTCGCCGATGAGGCAAAAACTCAGGCCAATGCGGGTGCGCCAGGAGCAGTCGCTGCTGCTGAGGCGGCGCGCGTGGCGAATGCCGAGGCGCTGCGTTGGCAGGTCGGTGGCGATAAGAAGTTGATGGCCGACATTGCGACCGGGCTGATTGCCGCCGGGCTGGGTGGCGCCACGGGTGGCACGGCTGTGGGTATTGTTGCCAACACCTCATCCAGCGACATTTTCAATAAAATTGGTGACTTCGCCAACGCACAGCGTGATCAGTCTACCGATGCCACGACCAAGGCTGCCTGGGCGGAAGGCGGCGCTGCGCGGATTCTGTTGCACGCGTTGGCTGGCGCGGCCATAGGCTTGTCCAGCGGTAGCGCACAAAGTGGCGCGCTGGGTGCGGGCGCCTCGGCGGCGGTCATGCCGTCTATTGCCAAGGCCCTGGCCGATAGCGATTTGTCGCCTGCTGATCAAAAAGCCATAGCGTCCTTGATTGCTACAGGTGTCGGCAGCGCCGTGGGCTCAGGCGACGGCGTGACAGGCGGGGTGGTTGCCGGTGGTACGGCGTTTGCGGTCGACAAATATAACCGTCAGTTACACCCTGAAGAGAAAGCACTCGCCCTGGAGCTGGCCAAGAAGAGTAATGGCAAGTTCACCGCTGAGCAGATTGAGGCGCAGATGCGGCTGTCTTTTGTAAAAGGCACGGACATCACTCCGGCTACTGATATGGTCGTTTTAGACAGCGGTATTTATGACTCCGCCGGTAATTGGATGCCCATGGGTGATGGCAAGACCTCTGTGCAGATGTTTGAGAAGGCGGACCAGCAGGTCATCGCCTATATCAAGGAAAACACCCAGTCTTATGCCTGGACGATGGAGGCGGAAAGTGGTTTTTCTCGGGTACTGACAGGAGGGGCATACGCATACCCGGACGGTGGGTCGGGTAAACGCGACCGCTTGACGGGCTATCCGTTGGACGAGAGGGGCGGATACAAGGTGCCGGTCACGATCGAGGGCGTGTTGTACACTCCGCGCTTTATGTCATGTGGCAATGCTGAATGTATCGCGGTCGGCGCCAACATCGACCTAGCTGACGCCAATACGCTGAAGTGGATCAAGGCCGCCGACGCGAAAATGGTCAGCGACGTCGGGTTTATGCTCGGCGCGGGCGCGGCGGTGACAACGGGCGGCGTGAGTGCCGGGCTGTCGAACACCTCGATGGCGGCCTCTTTCCTGTCTGGCTACTTGAAAGAAGAACTCCCGGAAGCGGCCACAGGCAACGTGCTCAGCATGGGCTTTGAAAAGTTTGCAATGTCCAAGGGCGTTACGCCGGAAACCGCTTCGCGACTTTCCAACGCCTTGGGCACTGCGGGGGTGTGGGACAAGTTGGTTGAAGGCCTCAAAGGTGCAGTCAAGGGTGGGTAGCATGGTTACGAACTTATACAAATATCGACATGGCATTGGCCTGGTCTTACTCCTGGCTGCGCTACTCAACGGCTTTCTACGATTTGACGGCAGCTGGAAGCGCTTTTTCCTCATGGTGCTGGTGCAGCTCTGGTTTGGCCAGGCGGTCTACAACTATGCGCGAGGCGCCAGGGTGGCCATCGCGCCGGGCGGCATGAGTAAAGATGCCGACCCGGAGTGGCGAGCGGCGTTGGCCGGTTTTGCCCTGTTTTTATATGGGGTCGTGTTCTTTTTGAATTTTTGATCCTTGCATGGTCCATGGATGTTTACGGAAAACCCTCATGAAAAAAGTTGCCTTTGTTCTATCGGCCCTGGCCCTTGCCGGCTGTCACTCCACTGCCCGCGACTCGTCGCCCAGCCTCTTGAAAGATGGTGTGCAATTGCAGCAGAACAAAGTCGTGGCGGATGCCGAACACGCCAAAGTGATCATGCGGGCCACCGGTTTTACTTACCCCGTGCAGTTCTCCGTGCGCCGTGGCGGCGATGCCGACCAGCGCCCGGAGATACTCGGCACGGTGGTGGATTCGGGCCGGGGCAAGGTGTTCGGCTGGATCGCCAAGGTGAGCGAGGTGGCCAATAGCGCCGCTGTCAAGCGCTTCCCGCAGTTGGAAGTGCTGGCTGATCCGGTGCAGACAATCGAGGTGCTGGGCGAGTCGCGGGTGTATGACTCGAACTACTACCGCTACGCCGAAAAGATTGTCTACGCCTGCGGCCCGATGAGTTCGGCGTTTAAGCCGCAGAAGCAGAAGGTTTACCTGGTGGAATTCGTGATCGTCGGCGCGGGCTGTGAGCAGCATGTATATGACATCACCGACCCCGCACAGCGTATTCCCGTCCCTGCGTCCTGAACACCAACCCTTTTTTTCCTTCCCAACGTAAACCTTACTTCTTACCCTTCGGCTTCGGTGGAGACTTTTTATCCGTCTCCTTCACAGTTTCCCTCGGCCTTTTCTTTGCTTCATCTTCTGTCACGTACTCTCCTGTTACTGCATCACGATACCTAGTTGGCATATCCGCTCCTTGGCATTGCGTCGCCACGCCGGCGACTCTTCCGAGGCTAGTCCAGAGGCTTGGGTACGCAAGCTTCATTATGCAAATTTGCATTACGAAGCTTTTCCAAAGCGCAACGGTCATTGTGATGTGCCTCTGAAAATGAAAAAGCCCGCAGAGCTCAAGGCTCAGCGGGCTTTTTAGTCAGCACTCTCTAGTCAGGTGGGTTGCGCCGCGAGGCTATTACTCACATTCCGCCCCAACACCAACACCGTCATAAATCCAACCCCCACCAACGCCGTCGCCAAACTCAACAGCACCGCGCTGCCCATCTGGTCGACAATTCGTCCGCCGAAGAACGAGCCCAAGGCAATAATCACTTGGAACAAGGCGACGAACAGCGGCATGCCGCGTTCAACATCCTTGGGCGCTACTACAAACATCCAGATACTGGCGCAAGCCGGGAAGGCGCCGAAGGCGAAGCCCCAGAGTGCGATCAGCATCGTTGCGCCGGTCAGTCCGGTGGCGAAGTAGGGGAACAGGGCCGTGCTGGTGCCGATCATCAGTGCCACCAACAGCAGGGTGTAGCGCACGCTACGGTTGGCGGCGAATCCGGCAAAAACGTTACCGGCTACGCCCGCCACACCAAACATCAGCAGCAGTGAGCCAATAGTCTGGCCGTCGAAGCCGGAGCTGTTTTTAAAGAAAGGCGCGACGTAGGTGTACGCGGCAAAGTGTGCCAGGCCGATCAGCAAGACCGCGATCAAGCCGACTCGAGCGCGTGGGTTGATAAACAAGGCCGGCAGGTCACTGATGAGAATGGCCTTTTC
>NZ_JBOICG010000584.1:0-3499 GCF_050739995.1 Pseudomonas sp.
CCTAGGGTCCCTTTCCCATGTTCAAGAAACTGCGTGGCATGTTTTCCAGCGATCTTTCCATTGACCTGGGCACTGCCAACACCCTTATTTACGTGCGCGAGCGCGGTATCGTCCTGAATGAGCCATCGGTTGTGGCTATTCGGACCCATGGTAATCAGAAAAGTGTCGTTGCCGTCGGCACCGAGGCCAAGCGCATGCTCGGCCGTACACCAGGCAATATTGCTGCCATTCGTCCGATGAAAGACGGCGTGATCGCCGACTTCAGTGTCTGCGAGAAGATGCTGCAGTACTTCATCAACAAGGTTCACGAAAACAGTTTCCTGCAGCCCAGCCCTCGCGTGCTGATTTGCGTTCCTTGCAAGTCCACCCAGGTTGAGCGTCGTGCCATCCGTGAGTCGGCCCTTGGTGCCGGTGCCCGCGAAGTGTTCCTGATCGAAGAGCCTATGGCTGCCGCTATCGGCGCCGGCCTGCCGGTTGAGGAAGCGCGCGGTTCGATGGTGGTGGATATCGGTGGTGGTACCACTGAGATCGCCCTGATTTCCCTGAACGGTGTGGTGTATGCCGAATCCGTACGCGTAGGCGGCGACCGTTTCGACGAAGCGATCATCACTTATGTGCGTCGTAACTACGGCAGCCTGATCGGCGAATCCACCGCCGAGCGCATCAAACAGGAAATCGGCACCGCTTACCCAGGTGGCGAAGTTCGCGAAGTCGATGTTCGCGGTCGCAACCTGGCCGAAGGCGTTCCACGTGCCTTTACCCTGAACTCCAACGAAGTGCTGGAGGCTCTGCAAGAGTCCCTGGCCACTATCGTTCAGGCTGTGAAGAGTGCCTTGGAGCAGTCGCCGCCGGAGCTGGCTTCCGATATCGCCGAGCGCGGCCTGGTACTGACCGGTGGTGGCGCCTTGCTGCGCGACCTCGACAAGTTGCTGGCCCAAGAGACGGGTCTGCCGGTGATCGTCGCCGAAGACCCGCTGACCTGCGTTGCTCGCGGCGGTGGTCGTGCACTGGAAATGATGGATAAACACACCATGGACCTGCTCTCCAGCGAATAAGATCGCCTGGACGGTTCATGCTTCGTCGGCAGGCAGCACTTTGCAGTGCTGCCTGTTGGCGTTTATCTTCTTCAATCTGCATCCAGGCCGGTTAGATGCCGTATGAATAAAGAGAACATTTGCCTGGGAGGAGCGGCTTATTAAACCGCTTTTCGCCAAAGGCCCCTCATTGGGCGTGCGCTTATTGGTGCTGGTCGTGCTTTCGGTCGCGCTGATGGTGGTCGATGCCCGCTTTGCACTGCTCAAGCCTGTGCGTAGCCAGATGTCGCTGGTGTTGATGCAGACTTACTGGATCACCGACCTGCCGCAACGTCTCTACCAGGGCGTGGCCAGCCAATTCGGCAGCCGCACCGAGCTGGTCGCCGAGAACGAAAAACTCAAGACTGAAAACCTGCTGCTGCAGGGCCGCATGCAAAAACTCGCGGCCCTGACCGAGCAGAACGTTCGGCTGCGCGAGTTGCTCAACTCTTCCGCACTGGTCAACGAAAAGGTCGAAGTGGCCGAGTTGATCGGCATGGACCCCAACCCGTTTACTCACCGCATCATCATCAACAAGGGTGAGCGTGACGGCGTGGTCCTCGGTCAGCCGGTGCTCGATGCTCGTGGCCTGATGGGCCAGGTGGTCGAACTGATGCCCTACACCTCGCGGGTATTGTTACTGACGGACACTACCCACAGCATCCCGGTGCAGGTGAACCGCAACGGTCTGCGCGCAATTGCCAGCGGCACCGGTAACCCCGAGCGCCTGGAGTTGCGGCACGTGGCCGACACTGCCGACATCAAGGAAGGCGACCTGCTGGTCAGTTCCGGCCTCGGCCAGCGGTTCCCGGCCGGTTACCCGGTGGCGACGGTCAAGGAAGTGATCCACGATTCCGGCCAGCCGTTCGCCGTTGTCCGTGCCGTGCCAACCGCTGCCCTGAACCGAAGCCGTTACCTGCTGCTGGTCTTCAGTGACAACCGTACCCCGGAAGAGCGTGCCAACGACGCCGCCCAGGCCCAGGAGGCGGAGGACAAGCAAAACGGTACTGCGCCGATCGTTCCGGCCACGGTGCCCAAGCCTGCATTCGTGGGGCCGCCAGCACCGGCGGTAGCTCCAGCAGCTCCGGCAGCGCCGGTAGCAACCCCGGTCAAGCCGGCAGCCCACAGTGCGCGCCCAGCTAAACCGGCAGCGACGAAACCACCGGCTGCGACGCCTGCGGCCAAGCCTCCGGCATCCACGCGGCAGAGGGAGGAATAATGGCCGGTACTCATTCGCGCAACGGCTGGATCGTTTGGCTGACGTTTGCCATCGGCTTGCTGCTCAGCGTTTCGCCGCTGCCGCAATTCATGGAGATCCTGCGCCCGCTGTGGCTGGCGTTGCTGCTGGCCTTCTGGTCGCTGAACCTGCCGCACAAAGTGGGCATGGTCACCGCGATGTTTCTGGGCTTGGCGGAAGATGTGCTCTATGGCACCTTGCTCGGTCAGAACGCGTTGATCCTCACCCTGATTACTTTTCTGGTGCTGTCGCTGCAGCAGCGGTTGCGCATGTTTCCGATGTGGCAGCAGTGCCTGGTGATTCTGGTGATCTTTGGCCTGGCGCAGTTGGTACAGCTATGGCTCAGCGCCTTGACCGGCAATCGTCAACCGACCCTGGCGTTGGTATTGCCGGCCCTGGTCAGTGCGCTGTTGTGGCCATGGATCAGTTTCGGCCTGCGTGGGTTACGTCGTCGCTACAAAATCAATTGAATGGATTGCGAGGCTCTGCCTGGTTATCGAACCCTACAGGGAGAGTCTGGAATGAATTCGCTTTATCTGGCCTCGGGCTCCCCGAGACGACGTGAACTGCTGACCCAGATCGGCGTGCCTTTCACCGTGGTCAGCGCCGCTATTGATGAAACTCCTCTTACAAATGAATCCGCTGTTGCCTACGTCGAGCGCCTTGCGCGTGGCAAGGCAACAGCGGGTTTTGCTGCGCTTGGAAAAACCTCGGGCACTTGCGTATTGGGTGCCGACACGGCCGTTATCGTTGATGGGCAGATCCTCGGCAAACCCGTGGACCAAGCCGGCGCCTTGGCGATGTTGTTGGCACTTTCCGGTCGAGAACATGAGGTGCTGACTGCCATTGCACTCACTGACGGCGAGCGCTGCGAAACCCGATGTGTAAGCAGTCGTGTACGTTTTCGCGAGGTTTCTGTCGAGGAGGCTACAACCTACTGGCACAGTGGAGAACCTTGGGACAAGGCGGGCGGCTATGCTATCCAAGGGCTGGGCTCGGTGTTTGTCGCCGGGCTCAATGGCAGTTACTCAGCCGTGGTCGGGCTGCCGGTGTGTGAAACCGCACAACTGCTGGGCCAATTCGGCATACCCTGTTGGCAAAACCTTACCGTGCGCTAACCGCTTGACTCCAGCGCCCAGCCTTAAGCGATTGGTCACTATTGTGAAAACGCCTGAACGAGACCCGGCCA
>NZ_JBOICG010000585.1:0-3139 GCF_050739995.1 Pseudomonas sp.
CTGACCCACCGCTATCGCAGGCAAGCCAGCTCCCACAGGAACCGCGTTGTGTCAGTCGGACCAGGGGGCCTTGCGGGAGTTGTTCAGCTCGAGCAGGTAGCCATCGCCACCGAGTTGGCTCATCTGCTGGCGAATCCACGCCGCCCGCCTTGCCACGTATGCGGTCGGATGGCTGGCACTCCACACCCGCGGGTTCGGCAACACCGCCGCCAGATAACTGGCCTGCTGGCGAGAAAGCGCCTCGGCGCTCACCCCGAAGTGATGCCGCGCTGCCGCTTCCGCGCCAAACACCCCTTCATCCCATTCCACACTGTTGAGGTATACCTCAAGAATCCGCTGCTTGGGCCACATCACCTCGATCAGCCCGGTAAACCAGGCTTCCAGGCCCTTGCGGAAATAGCTACGACCGGCCCACAGGAACAGGTTCTTGGAGACCTGCTGGCTCAGTGTGCTGGCGCCGCGAATCGATCCGCCACGCTCGTTATGCAGGATCGCTGCCTGGATCGCGCCGAAATCAAAGCCCCAATGCTGCGGGAAACGCTGGTCTTCACCGGCCATCACCGCCACTTTCAGGTCATTGGAGATCTCATCCCAGGGTACCCACGTGCGCTGCAGGTCAATTGGCTCGCCGTCGACCCAGGATTCGACCTTGCGCTCCACCATCAATGCGGTGAACGGTGGCGGCACGACACGCAATAACAGCACCAGCAGCACACTGCCGATGGCAAACCATTTCACGACTTTAAGAAAGCGTTTGAAGAGGAGACGCAGCATAGAGATGGCTTGGCCGAACCCGTTGAGCGGGCCATTATACAGACCCGGCCCTTTGCGTCTGACTGGAGTTCCTCATGTTGCGTGGCTTTCTGATGTTGGCTGCTTTTTTCGGCTTTACCGGTGTCGCCCTTGGCGCTTTTGCCGCCCACGGCCTGAAAAATCGCTTGAGCGCCGAGTACCTGGCGATCTTCCACACCGGCGTGACCTATCAACTGGTACACACCCTGGCGCTGTTCGGCGTGGCGTTGTTGGCGGCGCATATTCCTGGCCGGTTGGTCAGTTGGGCGGGCATCTCGTTTACTGTCGGCATTTTGTTGTTCTCCGGCAGCCTGTATGTCTTGACCATGACCGGCATCAGCAAGCTCGGGATCATCACGCCGTTTGGCGGGCTGGCCTTCCTGCTGGGCTGGTTCTTCCTGGGCCTGGCGGCGTGGCGCTTGCAGACAGCCTGACCAAGGGACTTGGGCCGGCAACCTCAATCGGGCTAGAATGCGGACCCCTAAAAACGATGGCGGCCCGTGGCATGCGCATTCAGTTGAACGGCGAATCCTTTGAACTGCCCGACGGTGAAACCGTTGCGGCCCTGCTGACCCGCCTGGACTTGACCGGGCGTCGCGTCGCAGTGGAGCTCAACCTGGATATCGTCCCGCGTAGCCAGCATGCCGAGACCGCGCTCACCGAAGGTGACCAAGTCGAAGTGGTTCACGCCATCGGCGGCGGCTGATCGCCCGCCTGAATTCTGCAGAACCTCACCCCATTTCGAGGATTTCCCATGAGCATCGTTCGTAGCGACAAGCCCTTTGTGCTGGCCGGTCGTACCTACCAGTCCCGTCTGCTGGTCGGTACCGGCAAGTACCGCGACATGGAAGAAACCCGCCTGGCTATCGAAGCCTCGGGCGCCGAGATCGTCACCTTCGCCGTACGCCGCACCAACTTGGGCCAGATCGAAGGCGAGCCGAACCTGCTCGAAGTGCTGTCGCCGGATCGCTACACGTTCTTGCCGAACACAGCCGGTTGCTACGACGCTATCGAAGCTGTGCGAACCTGCCGCCTGGCCCGTGAGCTGCTCGACGGCCACAACCTGGTGAAGCTGGAAGTGCTGGCCGACCAGAAAACCCTGTTCCCCAACGTGATCGAAACCCTCAAGGCCGCTGAAACCCTGGTCAAGGAAGGCTTCGACGTGATGGTCTACACCAGCGATGACCCGATCATCGCCCGTCAACTGGCGGAAATCGGCTGCATTGCGGTGATGCCGTTGGCCGGTCTGATCGGTTCCGGCCTGGGCATCTGCAACCCCTACAACCTGCAGATCATTCTTGAAGAAGCCAAGATCCCGGTGCTGGTGGATGCGGGTGTGGGCACTGCCTCCGACGCGACCATCGCCATGGAACTGGGCTGCGACGCGGTGCTGATGAACTCGGCCATCGCCCATGCCCAGCAACCGGTCATGATGGCCGAAGCCATGCAACATGCCATCGTCGCGGGCCGCTTGGCGTACCTCGCTGGGCGCATGCCGAAAAAACTCTACGCCAGCGCCTCTTCGCCGCTGGATGGTCTGATCAAGTAAGAGCCATTGATGACTGAATCAAACGAAACGCCGAACACCCTGGAAGAAGGCGACGAGTCCAAGCACCGCCGCATCAAGAGTTTTGTGATGCGCGCCGGTCGCATGACCGAAGGCCAGCAAAAGGGCCTGGAACAAGGTACGCCGCTGTTCGTATTGCCATTGGCCGATGCGCCAGTGGACTACGACCAAGTGTTCGGCCGTTCGGCCCCGCGTTCCCTGGAAATCGGTTTCGGCATGGGTCACTCCCTGCTGGAAATGGCGGCGGCCTCGCCGGACCAGGATTTTATCGGTGTGGAAGTGCACCGCCCGGGTGTCGGTGCGCTGCTCAATGGCGTGCTGACCCAAGGCCTGACCAACCTGCGGGTCTACGACTGCGACGCGATCGAAGTGCTCAACCGTTGCATCGCCGACAACAGTCTCGACCGCCTGATGCTGTTCTTCCCCGACCCATGGCACAAAGCCCGTCACCACAAACGTCGGATCGTCCAGGCGTCCTTCGCGGAGCTGGTACGCAGCAAGCTGAAAGTGGGCGGCATCCTGCACATGGCCACCGACTGGGAACCATATGCTGAATATATGCTGGAAGTGATGAACGTTGCCCCTGGCTACCGCAACCTGGCCGAAGACGGCAAATGCGTACCACGTCCGGCTGAGCGTCCGATCACCAAGTTCGAACGCCGCGGTGAGCGACTCGGGCATGGTGTGTGGGATTTGAAGTTCGAGAAGCTGGCCTAACCCGCCTGCAACTTTGAAATGCAGTGAAAAATGTGGGAGGGGGCTTGCCCCCGATAGCGGTGG
>NZ_JBOICG010000586.1:0-10880 GCF_050739995.1 Pseudomonas sp.
GCCCAGCCATAGGCATGGGCCATGTCTTTGATGAAGGGCTGCACATTCGCCTCCACACCGGCCTCGCGATAACGCGTGGCGGTGACTTCACCGTGATCTTTGCCGGCCTGATGGAAGATCTCCGGGCGCAGTTCCACAGGGAGTTGCGCCACCGCTTCCGGCAGCAGTTTGTTAAGCGGCTCGGAACCCAGGCTTCCGCCCAGGATCAGCAAGTGCGCCTTGCGCCCGACCAGAGCCTGGCGCGCGATATCCATGAACAACTCGGTACGCACAGGGTTGCCGGTGGTACGCAGTTTGTCCGAGGCACCAAAGGTCTTCGGGAACGCCTCGCAGACCCGGGCGGCCAAGGGCACCAGCAGCCGGTTGGCAGTACCGGCGACGGCGTTCTGTTCGTGCACGATCACCGGCACGCCCGCGAGCTTCGCCGCAACACCGCCTGGGCCGGTCACATAACCACCGAATCCAAGCACGCACACCGGCTTCAATTCACGGATGATTTTGCGTGCCTGCCACACCGCCTTGAGCAGCACGAACGGCGCCTTGAGCAACGACAACTTGCTCTTGCCACGCAGGCCGGCGACGTTGATCAAATGCAGGGGCAAGCCGGCATTCGGCACCAGATCGTTTTCGATGCCGCGCGGTGTACCCAACCAGTGCACGGTGTAGCCACGGTTCTGGAATTCGCGGGCGCACGCCAGGGCCGGGAACACATGGCCCCCGGTGCCGCCCGCCATGATCAGCACGTTAGCGCCCATGGGTCGGCTCCTCGGCAAAATCGCTTTCGCTGAATTCCATCTCTTCGCTGCCCAGGTGGGTTCGACTCTCCCACTCGATGCGCAGCAACAAGCCCAGGCACACGCAGCAGATCACCAACGAACTGCCGCCGTAACTGAGGAACGGCAAGGTCAGGCCCTTGGTCGGCAGCAGGCCGACGTTCACCCCGATGTTGATCAGGAACTGGCCGATCCACAGGAACGACAAGCCGTACGCCACATAGGCGGCGAAATACTGTTTGGCCTTCTCGGCCCACAAGCCGATGTACATGCCGCGCACGCAGACGAACAAGAACAGCGCAACGGTGCACAGCGAACCGACCACGCCCAGCTCTTCGGCAAGTACCGAGAACACGAAGTCGGTGTGGGCTTCCGGCAGGTAGAACTGCTTCTGCACGCTGTTGCCCAGCCCCACGCCCAACCACTCGCCGCGACCGAAGGCGATCAGCGCCTGGGTCAACTGGTAGCCGGAACCGAACTGGTCGGACCACGGGTCGGTAAAGGTGATCAGACGAGCCATCCGGTAGGGTTGCGCCTGAACCAGAATCGTCACCGCCGCGACCGCCAGCACCACCATCAAGGTGAAGCGAAACAGGCCCACGCCCCCCAGGAACAGCATCGCCGCTGCCGCGCCCATCATTACAACGGTGGCACCGAAGTCAGGCTCCATCAGCAACAAACCGGCCATCGGCAGCAGCACGATGAAAGGCTTGAAGAAGCCCATCCAACTTTCGCGCACTTCTTTCTGGCGACGCACCAGGTAACCGGCGAGGTAGATCACCACGAACACCTTGGCGATTTCCGACGGCTGTACGTTGAACGCGCCGAAGCCGATCCAGCGCATCGAACCGTTCACCTCACGGCCGATACCGGGCAGGATCACCATGATCAACAGGCCGAACGCACCGATCAGCATCATCCAGCCCAGGCGTTGCCAGGTAGCGATAGGGATCATCATGGTAACGATGCATGCACCGAGGCCGATCACCAGGTAAACCAGGTGACGAATCATCATGTACAGGGTGTTGCCCGACTGGACGGCGGCCACTTCGGAAGACGCCGAAGTGATCATCACCAGACCCAGGCCCAACAGCGCGAGGCAGCCGGCGAGCATAGGGAAATCAAGGTCAATACCGCGCCCGGTAATGATCGGCGAAGGGTACGGCTTGATGATGTTCCGCAAGTTGATGCTCATGCCAAGGCCTCCACGCCGCGGGCGAACAGCTGGCCACGCTCTTCGTAGTTCTTGAACATGTCGAAACTGGCACAGGCCGGCGACAGCAACACGGCATCGCCGGGCTGGGCCAAGGCCTTGCATTGGGCAATGGCGTCGTCCAGGGAGATCGCCCGTACCTGTGGCACCGCCTCACCAATGGCCGCGCCGATCAGGCCCGAATCACGGCCCATCAACACCACGGCGCGGCAATGTGCAGCGACCGGGCCTTTAAGATCCTTGAAGTCGGCACCCTTGCCGTCACCGCCGACGATCAGCACCAGCTTGCCTTCGATATCGGCACCAAGGCCTTCGATAGCCGCCAAGGCGGCACCGACGTTGGTGGCCTTGGAGTCGTTGTAATAGCTGACGCCATCCAAGTCGCGGACCCACTGGCAGCGATGCTCAAGGCCGCCGAACGTGCGCAGCGCCGACAGCATGGCGTCGAATGGCAGACCAACGGCATGCCCCAGGGCCAAGGCCGCCAAGGCGTTGGACTGGTTATGGGCACCACGGATTTTCAGTTCGCGCACAGGCATCAGGTTCTGGAATTCGAAGGCCAGGTATTTCTCGCCATTCTCTTCACGGATGCCGAAGGCCTTGAAGTCGGGTTTGCTCAGGCCGAAAGTCCAGCACGGCAGGCCCTCGCCCATCAGCGGACGGCTCAAGGCATCCTGGCGGTTGACCACCACTTGCCTGGCGCCGCGGAAGATCCGGTGCTTGGCCAAGTGGTACGCCGGCAGGCCGCTGTAGCGGTCCATGTGGTCTTCACTCACGTTCAACACAGTCGCCACTTCGGCACCGAGGTCGTGGGTGGTTTCCAACTGGAAGCTCGAGAGTTCCATCACGTACAGCTCGACGTCATCGCTGAGCAAGTCCAGTGCCGGGGTGCCGAGGTTACCGCCCACAGCCACACGCTTGCCGGCCGCAACGGCCATCTCGCCAACCAGGGTGGTCACAGTGCTTTTCGCGTTGGAGCCGCTGATGGCCACGATCGGCGCTTTCGCGTTACGCGCGAACAGGTCGATATCGCCCGACAGCTTCACGCCACGGGCCGCCGCCGCTTGCAGGGCCGGTGTCGCCAGGGCCAGGCCGGGGCTCACGTAAAGCTCGTCGGCACGGCACAGAAACTCGACATCCAGCTCGCCACAACGCACTTCCACGTGCGGGTAGTCACGGCGCAGCGTGACCAGCTCCGGTGGATTTTCCCGCGTATCGGCCACGGCGAACGACACACCCCGGTTCGCCAGGAAGCGAACCAGGGACATGCCGCTCTTGCCGAGGCCGACAACGATGCGGAAGTGGTCTGAAGCGATCAAGGACACTCGTTTCTACCTCAGTTTCAGGGTGGCAAGGCCGATCAGCACGAGAATCACGGTGATGATCCAGAAACGGACGATCACACGCGGCTCGGGCCAGCCCTTGAGTTCAAAGTGGTGGTGAATCGGCGCCATGCGGAACACACGACGCCCGGTCAATTTGAAGGAAGCCACCTGGATGACCACCGACAGGGTTTCCATCACGAACACACCGCCCATGATGAACAGCACGATTTCCTGGCGAACGATCACAGCAATGGTGCCCAAGGCCGCACCCAGCGCCAGTGCGCCAACGTCGCCCATGAAGACTTGTGCCGGATAGGTGTTGAACCACAGGAAGCCCAGGCCGGCACCGATCAGCGCGCCGCAGAATACGATCAGTTCACCCGCACCCGGTACATAAGGGATCAGCAGGTATTCGGCGAATTTCACGTTACCCGACAGATAGCAGAAGATGCCGAGCGCGCCGCCCACCATCACCGTCGGCATGATCGCCAGGCCGTCGAGGCCGTCGGTGAGGTTCACCGCGTTGCTCGAACCGACGATCACGAAGTAGGTCAGCACCACGAAGCCGACGCCCAGGGGAATGCTGGCGTCCTTGAGCATCGGGATGATCAGGGTGGTCTCCACGGCGCTTGGCGCGGTGGTGTACAGGAAAATTGCAGCGGCAAGGCCGAACACCGACTGCCAGAAATACTTCCAGCGGCTTGGCAGCCCCTTGGAGTTTTTCTCGATCACTTTGCGGTAGTCATCGACCCAACCGATGGCACCGAACAGCAGAGTCACCAGCAGCACGACCCACACGTAGCGGTTGTGCAGGTCAGCCCACAGCAAGGTGCTGATGCCGATGGACGACAGGATCAATGCACCGCCCATGGTCGGGGTGCCGGACTTGGACAGGTGCGACTGCGGGCCGTCATTACGAACCGATTGACCAATTTGCAGGTTCTGCAGGGTGCGGATCATCCACGGCCCCAGGAACAGCGACAGAGACAACGCGGTCAGCACACCCAGAATCCCGCGCAGGGTCAGGTACTGAAAGACCGCGAAGCCTTTGTAGAACTGTTGCAGATACTCAGCCAGCAGCAGCAGCATTAATGTTTCTCCGTACTTGAGCCACACAAGGCCGCGACGACGTTTTCCATCACCGCGCTGCGCGATCCCTTGATCAAAATAGTGGTGTGTTTGTCTTGCTCAGTCGCTGTCAGCGCCTGGATCAATTCAGCCTGGGTCGCGAAGTGACGCGCACCGGGGCCGAAGGCGTTGATGGCATGAGCCATGTTCGGGCCAACGGCGTAGAGCGCGTCGACTTTGCCAGTGGCATAAGCGCCGACTTCGCGGTGGGACTGTTCAGCCCAGTCACCCAGCTCGGCGATATCGCCCAGCACCAGCACCTTGCGACCGGCGAAACCCTTGAGCAGATCAATGGCGGCGCAGACCGAAGACTGGTTGGCGTTGTAAGTGTCATCAATCACGCGCATGCCGTTGGCAGCCAACTGCGCCACGGTACGGCCCTTGACTGGCTGCACCGCACCCAGACCGGTGGCGATTCCGAACAGCGACACCCCCAGGGCGTGGGCGGCAGCCGCGGCAGCCAAGGCATTGGCGACGTTGTGATTGCCCAGCAGGTTCAACTGCACGTGTTCGTCACCTTGCGGGGTATGCAAGGTAAAGGATGGGCAGCCACGGGCATCCACCGTGATATTGGAGGCATGGAAATCGGCCGCTGCGTTCAACACGGCAAACGTCAGGACCTTGCGCCCGGCGGCGCGTACACGCCAGGTTTCGAAGGCCTTATCGTCCAGGTTCAGTACAGCTGTGCCGGAGGTATCGAGGCCTTCAAGGATTTCGCCCTTGGCTTCGACGATCTTCTCCGGGCCGCCGAATTCGCCAACGTGGGCAGTCCCGGCATTGTTGATAATCGCCACGTGAGGCTTGGTCAGCGCCACGGTGTAGGCAATTTCGCCGATGCGCGAAGCGCCCAACTCGATCACCGCCGCCGTGTGTTCCGGGGCCAATTCGAGCAGGGTCAGCGGAGCGCCAAAATCATTGTTCAGGTTGCCACGGGTGGCGAGCACCGGCCCGCGCGTGCGCAATACTCCAGCGAGCAGTTCCTTGACCGTGGTCTTGCCGCTGGAGCCGGTGATGGCTGCAACCGGCTTGCTGAAGGCAGCACGG
The DNA here is from genome assembly GCF_050739995.1 of Pseudomonas sp. Lineage (GTDB taxonomy): Bacteria > Pseudomonadota > Gammaproteobacteria > Pseudomonadales > Pseudomonadaceae > Aquipseudomonas. The sequence goes on from NZ_JBOICG010000586.1 coordinate 5,484, forward strand.
TTCAGCGCCCCCAGTTGGCCCAGTGCCAGGCGGGTGTCGGTGACCAGCAATTGCGGCAATGTGGAGTCTGCGACTTCACGCTGCACCAGCGCGCCAACGGCGCCTTTGGCGGCAACGTCATTCAGGTAATCGTGACCATCAAAACGCGGGCCGGCCAAGGCGACAAACAACTGGCCCGGCTTGATGTTGCGGCTGTCGATACTGACGCCGTCGAAGCTGCAATCGCTCGACAACACACGGGCCGACAGAGCCTGGGTCAGTTCACTGAACTTCATCGCTTTAAGCATGGGCAACCTCCCAGGCGGTCAAGGCGTGATCGGCTTCGACCAGATCGGAGAAAGCGTGACGTTCGCCGTTGATTTCCTGGTAGTCCTCGTGACCTTTACCGGCCAGTACCACCACGTCATCAGCGCTGGCGCTGGCGATCAATTGAGCGATGGCGGCACCGCGCCCCGCAACGAAGGTAGCCTTGTCGGCGTCTTTGAAACCGACACGAATGTCATCGAAAATCCGGCTCGGGTCTTCGCTACGCGGGTTGTCATCGGTGACGAGTACGCCATCGGCCAGACGCTCGACAATTTCAGCCATCAACGGGCGTTTGCCGCGATCGCGATCACCGCCACAGCCGAACAGGCACAACAACTTGCCCTTGGCGTGTGGACGCAGGGCCACCAGGACTTTTTCCAGTGCATCCGGGGTGTGGGCATAATCGACCACCACCAGCGGCTGTTTGCCGCCACCCAGGCGCTGCATGCGACCAACCGGGCCTTCCAGTTTCGGCAGCACGCGCAGGATTTCGTCGAGGGCGTAATCCAGACCGAGCAGCGCGCCAACCGCGGCGAGGACGTTGCTCAGGTTGAATCGACCGAGCAGGCTACTGCGCAAATGGTGCTCGCCTTGTGGCGTTACCAGTGTGGCGCGCACGCCTTCGTCATTGAATTGGGCTTCACGGCAATACAGGTAAGCGCCGGCGTCTTCCAGGCTATAGCTGATCAGACGCGATTCGTGCTCTTGCGCCGCCAACTGACGACCAAATTCGTCGTCCAGGTTGACCACGCGGCACTTCAAGTCATTCCAGGCAAACAGCTTGGCCTTTTCGGCAGCGTAGGCCTCCATGGTGCCGTGATAGTCCAAATGATCGCGTGACAGGTTGGTCATCACCGCCACATCAAAAGCCAACGCAGCGACGCGGCCCTGATGCAAACCGTGGGACGACACTTCCATGGCGACCGCCTTGGCACCGGCCTTTTTCAGGTCGGCCAAGGTGGCTTGCACGGCAATCGGGTTTGGCGTGGTGTGCAGGCCGCTTTGCAGCGCGCCATAAAAGCCAGTCCCCAGGGTGCCGACAATGCCGCAGTGCTGGCCCAACAGATCAAGCGCCTGGGCGACCAGTTGGGTCACGCTGGTCTTGCCGTTGGTACCGGTCACACCCACCAGGTTCAGTTGACGGCTCGGGTCACCATAGAAACGCCCGGCAATGTCGGACAGTTGCGCAGCCAGGCCCTTGACCGGAATCAACGGCACATCGGTGATTGGCAGCACGGTGGCGCCTTCCACTTCATAAGCCACAGCCGCCGCGCCGCGCTGCAAGGCATCGGCAATATGTTCGCGGCCGTCGAACTTGCCGCCAGGCACCGCCAGGAACAGGTCACCGGCACGTACGTTACGGCTGTCCAGGCTCAGCTCGCGAATCAGCAAATCGCGACCGGCATGGGCAAAAATCTTGTTCAGGCTAAGAGACATCAGCCGCGCCCTCCATTGGCTTTTACAGCAGCGGCCGGTGGTCCGGCGTTCGCTTGTTGGGTCGGCGGCAGGTTGTCCGGCGTGATGTTCATCAGACGCAGGGTGCCGGACATCACTTTGCTGAATACCGGCGCCGATACCAGGCCACCGAAGTAGCCGGCTTTGCTTGGCTCATCGATCACGACAACGATGGCGTAGCGCGGATCACTCATCGGACCGAAGCCTGCGAACAGCGAGCGGTAGGAGTTTTCGGCATAGCCCTTGGTACCCACCGACGTCTTACGCGCGGTACCGGACTTGCCCGCCACGTGATACGCAGGCACCTGGGCACGGAATACGCCGCGTGGTGCTTCGATCACTTGTTGCAGCATGCCTTGCATGGTCTTGGCGACTTTTTCCGGGATCACCTGAGTGGCTGTCGGCGCTTCGTCGACGTGGATCAGGCTCAACGGAACCATCCGGCCATTATTGGCCAATACAGAGAAAGCATGGGCCAGTTGGATCGCCGTCACCGACAGGCCGTAGCCGTAAGACAGCGTGGCTGTCTCGGCCTTTTTCCAGTCGCGATAGTTCGGCAGGTTGCCGACACGCTCGCCCGGAAAGTCCAGGCCGGTGGGTTGGCCCAAGCCGATTTTCTGCGCCAGGTGGTAGATGGTTTCGCCGCCGATATCGAAGGCGACCTTACTCATGCCCACGTTACTGGAGTTGATCAGGATACCTGTCAGATCCAGCACCGGACCCTCGGTACGGGACACGTCACGAATGGTGTATTTACCCAACTGCAGGGTGCCTGGGTAGACCTCGACTTTGTCGCTCGGCTTCCAGCGTCCGGTTTCCAGGGCGGCACTCATGGAGATGGCTTTCATGGTCGAACCCGGTTCGAACACGTCGATCATTGCGCGGTTACGCATCATCGCCGGTTGCAGGTTGCGACGGTTGTTCGGGTTGTAGGTCGGCTGGTTGACCATGGCGAGGATTTCGCCGGTCTTCACGTCCATGATCACCAAGCTGCCGGCTTTGGCGCCGTTCTCAATGATTGCGTTACGCAGCTCGCGGTTGGCCAGGTATTGCAGACGCAGGTCAATCGACAACGCCAAGGGCTTACCGGCCTTGGCGTTTTTGGTGACTTGCACGTCCTTGATCAGTCTGCCGCGCCGATCCTTGATGACTTGCCGCTTGCCAGGAACCCCAGCCAGCCATTCGTCGTAGGCCAGCTCGACACCTTCGCGACCGTGGTCATCGATATCGGTGAAGCCAACCATATGCGCGGTGGTCTCACCGGCCGGGTAGAAACGACGAAATTCCTCGATGCCGTAGACACCGGGGACTTTGAGGTCGAGTACTTGCTGACCTTGTTCAGGCGTCAGCCCGCGAACCAGGTAGATGAACTCCTTATTGGCCTGGGCTTCCAGACGCTCAGCCAAGGCCTTCGGGTCTTGACCCAGGGCGGCTGCGAGTTCTGGCCATTTTTCCTTGGCGGTCTGCAGTTCCTTGGCGTTGGCCCACAGGGTCGTCACCGGGGTGCTGACGGCCAGGGGTTCGCCGTTGCGGTCGGTAATCAGGCCACGGTGCGCAGGAATTGGAATATGACGCAGGCTACGGGCATCGCCCTGGCCGATCAGGAAGTCACGGTCAACGACCTGCAGATCGATGATCCGCCAGGCGATTGCGCCCACCATCAGCGCGAGCAAGCCGAGCACCACGCGGAAGCGCCATGGGTAGAGTGCGCCTTCGAGTTTCATCATGGCGCCACCATGCGGACTTCAGCCGCGCCCGGGATGTGCATTTTAAGCTGTTCGGTGGCCAGCACTTCGATACGGCTGTGGGCGGTCCAGGTGCTTTGCTCGAGGATCAACCGGCCCCACTCCGCCTGCGCTTTATCGCGCACGCTCAATTCCCCGTACAGGGTATTGAGCAACTGGCGGTTCCAGTGGGCGCTGTAGGACACCGCAATCGCGGACACCAGCACGCCGATAAACAGCAGCATCATAAAGAAGCTGCCGCCCGGGAGGGGCTTGGCGAAAAGCTTGCTCACCGCAGTTTCTCCGCGACACGCATGACGGCGCTACGGGAACGTGGGTTGGCCTTGAGTTCGGCTTCGGAAGCGAACTGCGCTTTGCCATGGATTTTGATTTTCGGCACAAAGGCTTCGAAACGTACCGGCAGGTTGCGCGGCAGGTTGTCGGACTCGCCCTTGACCAGACGACGCATGAACAGTTTGACGATGCGGTCTTCCAGGGAGTGGAAGCTGATCACCACCAGGCGACCGCCCACTTCCAAGGCGTCCAGAGCGGCTTCAAGGCCGGCTTCCAGATCACCCAGTTCGTTATTGACGTGAATACGCAGGCCCTGGAACGCACGGGTTGCCGGGTTCTTGCCCTTTTCCCAGGCAGGGTTGGCGACCTTCAGCACTTCGGCCAGGTCAGCGGTGCGTTCGAATGGCTGGATCTCGCGGCGCTCGACCACGGCGCGCGCCATGCGGCCGGCGAAACGCTCCTCACCGTACTCTTTGAACACACGGGCAATTTCTTCCACTGGCGCGGTGGCGATGAACTGGGCAGCACTGACACCCCGGGTTGGGTCCATGCGCATGTCGAGGGGGCCGTCGTTCATGAAGCTGAAGCCGCGCTCCGGGTCGTCGAGCTGTGGCGAAGACACGCCCAGATCGAGCAAAACCCCGGCCACCTTGCCTGCCATGCCGCGCTCGACCACTTCCGCGCCCAGCTCGGCAAAGCTACGCTGCACAACGACAAAGCGGCCGTCTTCGGCCGCTAGCGCTTGCCCGGTGGCAATCGCTTGAGGGTCTTTGTCGAAACCGAGGAGTTTGCCGTCGGACCCGAGCTGGCTGAGTATCAACCGGCTATGCCCACCCCTGCCGAAGGTGCCATCCAAATAGCAGCCATCCGCGCGTACGGCGAGAGCCTCAACGGCTTCGTCAAGCAGTACGGTGATGTGGTTAAAGCCGCTATCAATAGTCACAGGATCAAATCACGCAGTTCATCAGGCATGGCGCCCGGTTGTTGAATAGCAGCCAGGTCAGCTGCAGAAACAGCATCCCAGGCATCTTCGTCCCACAATTGGAACTTGTTCAGTTGGCCCACCAGCATTGCGCGCTTGTCGAGCTTGGCGTACTCGCGCAGACGCGGTGGCACCAGGAAACGACCGCTACCATCGAGCTCGAGGTCGACGGCGTTACCAATCAGCAAACGCTGCAGGCGTCGGTTTTCTTCACGCAATGAAGGCAGTGCGCGCAACTTGGTTTCAATCAACTCCCACTCATCGAGGGGGTAAACGCACAAACAAGGATCAACGGCATCAATCGTGATGATTAATTGGCCTGAACTTCGCGAAATGAGCTCGTCACGATACCGGCTCGGCATGGCGAGACGGCCTTTTGCATCGAGACTGATAGCGTTAGCTCCGCGAAACACAGATGCGTTTCTCCAAATTTTAACGTTTTACGTTCAAAAAACCCACTTTGTGCCACTTTCCGCCACTTGCGCACACTATAGGAATGCGCCCACCACACCGTCAAGGCGCGGATTCAAGGAAAAGCCTTACAGAACGGAGATTTAGGAAGGTAAAGGGAGGAGAAACGAGAGTTTGACGGCGATTTTGACTCAACAACACCAAATAGCTCAAAGAGCTAAGGCT
>NZ_JBOICG010000587.1:0-18102 GCF_050739995.1 Pseudomonas sp.
GTGAGTCGAATATAACGAGGACCCGATGAGCGGGTTTGACCCTGGCGGCCGGGATGCTTACCTTTTTCGGACATCGCTGGTACGGGAGCGCCGCAGCTCCCTGCCGTCGATCATGCAGGCGATTGACGGCGACCTTGATTAAGATATTAATGTTCGTACGCCACCCATCATTCCTGCCGATCGAGAAACGTCGGCGGCTTGACCCGGACGCCTTGCCTGAAATCCGGGAGGTCCACGTAGCGTTCAACGAGAAGAATAAAAATGACCGCAAATGCCTTGCTCGAAATCCGACGGGCCAGCACCCAGGACACCCCCTTGGAACAGCGCCTGGAGTTCTGGGAGAACTACAACTCGTCCATCCTGGTTGGCCTGAAATGTTCGTCGTATTCCCAATTCGGCTTCACCGCGACCCAGGACAACTTGTGCCTCGAGCGCCTACGGGTGGCCAGCATCGGCGGCAACGAACACGTGGTGGAGCGCGACCGCTCGATGGTCCGTGCGGCCCCCAAGGAGTCGATCTTCGTGTCCCTGGTCCTGGGCAACCAATCGTTCTTCTATCAGGACAACGGCTGCAACCTGCTGCAGCCGGGCGAGCTGGTGATCTACCGGACCGACAAACCCTACGTATTCGGCTTTTCGGGACCGATGCGCCAGCTCATCTTCGACATTCCCCAGGATGACTTCGCCGAGCGCTGTTTGCGCGACCTCAAAGGGCCGCTGAAGATCGGCGCCGAGACCGCGGTTCAGCGCCTGCTGGTGCGCTCCCTCGGCGAGCGCACCCAGGGATTTTTCGACGCTCCTCGGGAGGACGGCGCAGGACGCTTCCAGGAAGAGGCTTACAACCTGCTGGCGAGCATCATTAGTGACCACACCGGCGAGCATCGGGCCAGTGCGCTGAGCGCTTCCTACCTGCTGGCAGCCAAGCAACACATCCAGGAACACCTCGACGACCCATCGCTGACTTGTGAGCAAGTGGCCGCCGCCGCCGGCATCTCCAGCCGGCACTTGGCGCGGTTGTTCGCCCAGGAGGGCGGGGCGCCCAGTCGTTACTTGCAAGAGAAGCGCCTTGAGCGCGCTCGCCAGTTACTCGCCTCGCCCCGCGGAAGCCGCCTGGACATCGCCGAGATAGCCTATCGACACGGATTCTCCAGCCAGGCGCATTTCGCCCGCGCCTTCAAGGGACGCTTTGGAATGACTCCCAGCGAGGCACGCACCCGCTAAATGCGGTCGAAACCGGAAGCGATGTTGCGGCCTTAAAGCCGACCTGAGTGGTGTAGATCAAACGCGGTCAAAAAATGTGGGAGCGGCGGTGCGACGATTCGACTTGCTCGCGAAGAGTGCGTGTCAGTTGATACATATGGAGACTGGCACACCGCATTCGCGAGCAAGCCCGCTCCCACATTTTTAATCTCCATACATCAGGAAAACATCTATCGCTTTTGATCCGGCTCTTGATCCACACCACTCAGGTCGGCTTTCAGGCCGCCGTGCTTTTGCTTTTGATCTCAGGCGCCCCATTAACCACGCTGGCCGCCGTTACCCAAATAATGGATATGTACTCAGCAGACCAGCTCCCACAGGTGGTCTCAGTACACTGCGCCTACCTCTGCGGCCACAGGCGCGCCTTTGAATTTTCCGGCCAACGCCTGCAACCCACGCATCAACACCGTGGTGTCCACCCCCACTGCCACAAACGTTGCACCCAGTTCGATATAGCGTCGCGCCAGGCTTTCATCGGCACTGAGAATCCCCGCTGCTTTACCTGCCTGAACGATGCGCACGATGGCATCCTCAATCGCCGCTTGCACCTCAGGGTGCCCCGGATTGCCACGATGCCCCATGGACGCACTCAAATCTGCCGGCCCGATGAACACACCGTCCACCCCGTCGACGGCGGCAATCGCGTCCAGGTTCGCCAGGCCCTCGCGGTTTTCGATCTGCACCAGCAGGCACATTTGCTCGTCGGCCTGGTCGAGGTAACCGGGAATGCTGTTCCAGCGCGATGCACGGGCCAAGGCACTGCCGACGCCACGAATACCTGCAGGTGGATACCGCATGGCGCGCACCAGATCGTGGGCCTGGTCGGCACTTTCCACCATCGGCACCAGCAAGGTTTGGGCACCGATATCCAGTAGCTGTTTGATCAACGCGCTGTCGCCGATCACCGGTCGAATCAATGCCTGGCTGGGGTAGGGCGCGATAGCCTGTAATTGGCCGAGCATGCCTTGCAGCAGGTTGGGTGCGTGTTCGCCGTCGATCAGCAGCCAGTCGAAACCGGCGTTGGCGGCCAGTTCTGCGCAGTAGGCGTCGGCGAGGCCGAGCCACAGGCCGATCTGTACGTCGCCGTTGCTCAAGCGTTGTTTGAAGCGGTTGATGGGCATGTGCATGACAATCCTCCAGGGTTCAGACGAAGCGGCAGGCAATCGACCCGAGCATGTCGTAGTCGACATGGAAGGTATCACCCGGGTTGGCCGCCACCGGCCGGGTAAAGGAGCCACCGAGGATCACTTGCCCCGGCAACAGCGTGACGTCATAGGGCGCCAGTTTGTTGGCCAGCCACGCCACCCCCTTGGCCGGATGGTTGAGCACCGCCGCCGACACGCCGGACTCCTCAATCACGCCATTGCGATACAACACCGCAGGCACCTTGCGCAGGTCGATGTCGTTGGGGCGCACGGCGCGGCCACCCAGCACCACACCGGCATTCGCGGCGTTGTCGGAGATGGTGTCGAATACCTTGCGGGTCGCGGCGGTTTGCGGGTCGATTTGTTGGATGCGCGCGTCGATGATCTCCAGGGCCGGGATTACCCACTCGGTGGCATCGAGTACATCGAACACCGTGCAGTTCGGGCCTTTGAGGGGTTTGCCGAGGATGAATGCCAGCTCCACTTCCACCCGCGGCACGATGAAGCGCTCGAAGGGGATGTCGCTGCCTTCGTCGAAAAACATGTCATCGAGCAGGGCACCGTAGTCGGGTTCGGTGATGTTCGACGACACTTGCATGGCCCGTGAGGTCAGGCCGATCTTGTGGCCCTTGAGGGTGCGTCCATCCTTGATTTTCTGCGCGACCCAGGCGCGCTGGATGGCGTAGGCGTCGTCGATCGTGATGCCGGGGTAGTCGAGGGAAAACTGGCGCACCTGTTCGCGGCTGCGTTCGGCGCGGTCCAGGCGGGTGGCGGCCTCAAGGATTTGCTGGGAGTCGAGCATGGCAACGGTCTCTAGTGTGGGTTGACGATGGCGGCATGGGTGCGCAGCACCAGCAGGCCGCCGAGGGCGATAAACAGAGCGAGTACATACAGGGCCAGGCTGGCGCTCTGGGTGGCGTCGCGCATCCACCCGATCAGGTACGGCGCGAGGAACGCGGCGACGCTGCCGAACGAGCTGATCATGGCGATGCCCGCAGCCTGGGTGGTGGTGGACAGAAAGGCCGGTGGCAACTGCCAGAACATCGGTAGGGCGGCGCTGGCGCCCATGCCGGCGACCACCAGCCCGCTCATCACCAGCAATGGGTTACCTGGCGCCAGGCCTGCCACGGCGATGCCGACGGCGGCCATCAGCAGTGGCACACACAGGTGCCAGCGACGTTCGCGATGGCGGTCGGAGGAACGCCCGCAACCGATCATGAAGAAGCAGCCGGCCAGGTACGGCACGGCGCTGAGCAGGCCGATCTGGCTGTCGCGGCCGATGCCGGCGCCATGGATCAGGGTGGGCATCCAGAACGCCAGGGTGTTTACCGCGAGCATCACGGCGAAATACACCGCCACCAGTAGCCAAACCTGCGGGTCACGCAGGATGCCGCCGAACGAGGTGATGGTCTTGCGTTGCTCTTCGCTGCTGAGTTGGGCCCGTAGTTGTTGTTTTTGCTCGACTGTCAGCCAGTTCACCGAATCGAAACCATCCGGCAGCCATTTGAGTACCACCAGGCCGAGGAGCACCACTGGCGCGCCTTCGATCAGGAACATCCACTGCCAGCCGCGCAGGCTGCCTACGTTGTGGAAGTTTTCCAGGATGGCACCGGAAATCGGCCCACCCAGTACCCCGGCCATTGGCACCGCAATCGCAAACAACGCGGTGACCTGGGCGCGGCGGCGCGCCGGGTACCAGCGGTTGAGATACACCAGAATCCCAGGGAAGAACCCAGCCTCGGCCACCCCCAGCAGAAAGCGCAGCACGTAGAAACCACGGGCGCTCTCCACCCACAACATGCCGGTGGACAACAGGCCCCACACCACCATCAGGCTGGCGATCCAGCGCCTCGGCCCGACGCGGTCCAGCGCCATGTTGCTCGGCACGCCGAACAATGCATAGGCGATGAAGAACAGCCCGGCGCCGAAGCCGTACACCGTGTCGCTGAAGTGCAGGTCGCTGCTCATCTGCATCTTGGCGAAGCCGATGTTGATACGGTCCAGGTGGGCGAACAGGTAGCACACCAGCAACAGCGGCATCAGGCGCCAGGTGACTAAACGATGGGTGCGGTCGTGCTCGGCCAGCGCGGGGCTGACAGTGGAATGGGCTGTGCTCATGATGTTGTACTTTTTGTTTGAGTGGCCGTGAGAGGAACGGCGGGGCTTACCCCGTCGGGTTGTTCAGAAACGCATGCACGTTGTTCTGCTTGAAGTTGAGCTGCGGGTGCAGCTCGACCATCTCGAATGACAGCGCCAGCAAGCGTTGCGCCTGCAGTTCGGCGAAGTGCGCAGTGATCAGTGCGAACACCTTCTCGGCCACCGCCTGGCGCGTGGGCAGATCGCGGCCATGGCCGACCTTGAGGGTCATGTGTACAAAGGCGTAGTCGTGCTTGCCATCGGCCATGCGCCAAGTGTCCAGGCGCACGCCACGGCTACGGATACCGCCGAGGGGAAACACGCCACTGTCTCCCAGCACGCGGTGGACCTTTTCAAACAGGCCCGGCAGGTCGGCCTGTTGTTCGATGTTGTCGGTGTACTCGGCAATAAAGTGCGGCATGGGTTTCTCCCAGGGTTACAGCGGGAAAATCGCGTTGATCTGGCCGGTGCCCGAACTGCCGAACGGCGCCGTGATGATTTCAGCAGGCTTGGCATGGTCCGGCCCGCCGAGCAGGCCGAGGAGCATGGCGGTGTCGTGCATCTTGCCTTCGCCGAAGCAGTGTTCGGCGTAGTCGGGCAGCATGGCGCAGAACTCCTTGAAGCGGCCTTGCTTCCACATCTCGACCACGTGCAGGTCCACCTGCTTGTCGAATTCGCGGGTCCAGTTATGGATATTCGCTTCGGCCTGGCGGTCGTCCGAGAAACGGTGCGACAAGGAACCGGAGGCCAGCACCAGCACCTTGCGATCACTTTTCTCGATGGCCCGGCGTACGGCGGCGCCAAAGGCAAAGCTGTCTTCCAGGCGATGCCAGGCGCACCAGGCGGCGATGGAGATGACCTTGAATTTTTCATCCTCCGGCACACCCATGTGCATGTAGCGCATGGGCACGAGGGTGCCGTATTCCAGCTCCAGGCTCGGGATGTTGTGGGCCATGCTGCGCACGCCGGCTTCGTTGGCCTCGGCGGCGATCAATTCGCCCAGTTCAGGGCAGCCGGGGTAGGCGTACTCCATGTTCTTGATGAAGTGCGGCAGCTCGTTGCTGGTATAGGTGCCCTGGAACTGCTCGCCGCAGTTGACGTGATAGCCGCTGTTGACCAGCCAGTGCACGTCGAACACTACCGCCGTGTCGGCGCCCAATTCACGGGCGCGCCTGCCGATCTCCTTGTGCCCTGCAATCGCCGCTTCGCGACAGCCGTGATGTTTGCCGGGCAGTTCCGACAGGTACATCGACGGTACGTGGCAGATCTTCGCTGCCAGAACCACTTCGCCCATGATGACTCTCCTGAATAATTATTCTTGTAAGGCCAATGAGGTCCCTGTGGGAGCTGGTTTGCCTGCGATGCGGTGTCTCAGGTGTACCGAGTCGATATCATCGCGGGCAAGCCCGGCTCCCACAGGAAAGCATGCTTATCTCAAGCTACACACCCCAGCGCGGGATGTGGTGGCTGCCCATGGAAATACACACGTTCTTGATCTCGGCAAACACTTCAAAGCTGTACTGGCCACCTTCGCGCCCGGTGCCGGAGCCTTTGACCCCGCCGAATGGCTGGCGCAGGTCACGTACGTTCTGGCTGTTGATAAATACCATGCCGGCTTCAATACCGCGCGCCAGGCGATGGGCCTTGCCGATGTCCTGGGTCCAGATGTACGAGGCCAGGCCGTATTCGGTGTCGTTGGCCAGTTGCAGCGCCTCGGCTTCGTCCTTGAACGGGATCAGGCACACCACCGGGCCGAAGATTTCTTCCTGTGCGATACGCATTTTGTTGTTCACATCGGCAAACACGGTCGGCTGGATGAACTGGCCTTTGCTCAAGTGCGCAGGCAGGTTGGCCGGGCGCTCCAGGCCTCCGGCGAGCAGGGTGGCGCCTTCCTCAATACCGATCTTGATGTAGCCGGTGACCTTGTCGTAGTGCGCCTGGGTGATCATCGAACCGACCTGGGTTTTCGGGTCTTGCGGGTCGCCGACGATCAGGCGCTTGGCCCGGGCAGCGAACTCGGCGACGAACTGCGGGTAGACGCTTTCCTGGATAAAGATTCGGCTGCCGGCGGTGCAGCGCTCGCCGTTCAGGGAAAAAATGGTGAACAGGGCTGCATCAAGGGCGCGTTCCAGATCGGCATCTTCAAAGATCAACACCGGTGACTTGCCACCCAGTTCCATGGAGTACTTTTTCAGCCCGGCGGTCTGCATGATTTTCTTGCCGGTGGCGGTGCCGCCGGTAAAGGAAATCGCCCGCACATCCGGGTGGCGCACCAGCGCGTCGCCGGCCGTGGCGCCGTAGCCCTGGATCACGTTGAGCACGCCGTTGGGAATCCCGGCTTCCACCGCCAGGCGCCCGAGTTCGTTGGCGGTCAGCGGCGACAGTTCGGACATCTTCAACACCGCCGTATTACCCAGGGCCAAACACGGCGCGGTCTTCCAGGTGGCCGTCATGAACGGCACGTTCCATGGCGACACCAACCCGCACACGCCGACCGGCTGATACAGGGTGTAGTTGAGCATCTGGTCGTCCACCGGGTAGCTGTGGCCGTCCATGCGGGTGCAGACTTCAGCGAAAAAATCGAAGTTATGCGAAGCCCGTGGGATCAGCACGTTCTTGGTCTGGTGGATCGGCAGGCCGGTGTCGAGGGTTTCCAGTTCGGCCAGGCGCGGCACGTTCTGCTCGATCAGTTCTCCGAGCTTGCGCATCAAGCGGGCACGCTCCTTGGCCGGGGTGTTGGCCCACTTGGGGAACGCCTCTTTGGCGGCCGCCACAGCTTGAGCGACCTCTTCAGTACCACCGCTGGCGACTTCGCCGATGGCCTCGCCGGTGGCCGGGTTGTAGTTGATGAAGGTGTCTTTGCTCTCGACCTCGCGGCCGTTGATCCAGTGTTTGATCATGTTGCTCACGCCTCTTTCCGGGCGGAGAAGAAGTCCGCCTCGCTGACAATTCGGTTGACCAGGCGACCCACGCCTTCGACTTCCACCACCACTTCATCCCCTGGCACCACGTCGGCCAGGCCTTCGGGTGTGCCGGTGGCGATCATGTCGCCAGGTTGCAGGGTCATGAAGCTGGACAGGTATTCGATGAGGTAGGGGATATCGAAAATCATGTCGCGGGTGCTGCCTTCCTGGCGCAGTTCGCCGTTGATCCAGGTGCGCAGGGTCAGGTTGCTGGGGTCGGGCACGTCGGCCACATCGACGATCCACGGGCCGACCGGCGTGGTGGCATCGCGGTTTTTCACGCGCAGGTTGGGGCGGTAGTAGTTTTCCAGGTAGTCGCGGATCGCGTAGTCGTTGCACACCGTGTAGCCGGCCAGGTAGTCCAGCGCATCGGCGCGTTTGACGTTGCGCGCGGTCTTGCCGATCACCGCCACCAGTTCGCACTCGTAGTGCATGTAGGCGACGTTGTCCGGGCGCCAGGTGGTCTGGCGATGGCCGGTGTAGGTGCCAATGGACTTGATGAAGGCCAGGGGCTCGGTCGGTGGCTTGAATGCCAGCTCGGCGGCGTGGTCTGCGTAGTTCAGGCCGAGGGCGAACATGTTGCCGGTGGCTGGCGGCAGCCATTCCACCTGATCTTCCGCGACCCGGCGGCCATCGCTCAGGCGCACGGCATGGTCGGCCTCGACCTGCACGGCGTGGACTTCACCTTCAAAGCGGATACGGGCGTGCTTCATGCTTGAGTCTCCGCTTGAACATGAGTGATCAGGCGTCCCACGCCGCTGATTTCAACCTCAACCTTGTCACCCGGTTGCACATCCACACGGCCTTCGGGGGTGCCGGTAATCAGTACGTCGCCAGGGTGCAGGGTCATGAACTCGCTGATCTCGGAGATCAATTGCGGAATGTCCCGTACCCAGTTGGACGTGGCGTTTTCCTGGCGCAGTTCGCCGTTGACCCAGAGTTTGAGACTCAACTGATTGGGGTTGGCGACTTGATCCCGTGGCACAAGCGCCGGCCCCAAGGCGCAAAACCCATCGCGGCATTTGGCTTTGACGGCGGGGCGGTAGTAGCTGTCTTCCGGCAGGCTGAATTCATTCACCACCACATAACCGGCCACATGGGCCATGGCATTGTCCAGGCTGACGCGACTGGCGCGCTGGCCGATGACCACACCCAGCGCCGGCCCTGGTTGCAGGCGTTCTCCTTCAGGATGCAGCACCACACCGCCATGCTCATTGCGCGTATTTGGGGTTTTGATAAACAGCACCGGCTTGGTCGGCGGCTTCTGGTAGGGCGCCTGTTCGAAGGCGGCGAGATGTTGGTCCAGCAGGCCCTGGTAGTTCAGCGCAACGCCGAACAGGGTGCCGCTGGCAACATCATGCAGGGTACGGCTCATGCGTTTCTCCTGGCGGTGGCGACTGCTGCATAGGCAGTTCGTTAATGTGTTAACGTTATAATTAATATGTTAACTACCGTCAAGCGTGGCAAAATCCAGCGGCACTCCAATAACAAGAAGTGAGCAGCGTGAAGCCGATTCCCAATATCAATATCGGGCAGGTCTACGACCAGCGTTACAGCGACGCCGAGGTGCATTACGACAAGCTCGGCAACCTGGCGGGATTTTTCGGGCGCAACATGCCCGTGCATCGGCATGACCGATTTTTCCAGGTGCATTACGTGAAAAGTGGTGCGGTGCGGGTGTATCTGGATGACCGCCAATACGTCGAATCGGGGCCGCTGTTTTTCCTCACGCCACCCACGGTGCCCCACGCCTTTGTCACCGAGGCCGACGCCGACGGGCATGTGCTGACGGTACGCCAGCAACTGGTGTGGACGTTGATGGAGGCCGATCCCAGCCTCGCCTCAGGCGCTGCCTGCGTGACCCTGACGGAGGATGCCCAAGGGCTGGATCAGCTCTTTGAAGCATTGAGTGGCGAGATCAACGCCGAACGGGCAGGGCGCGCGGCCGCCCTGGATAGCCTGACCCGCCTGATCATGATCCGCCTGCTGCGTTTGTGCGCCCACTCGCTGCCGGCACGCCCGACGCGACATGAGGACTTGCGCATCTTCCATCGCTTCAACGAGTTGATCGAGGCCCACTACCTGGAGCATTGGCCGCTGGTACGTTACGCCGAGGGAATTGGTGTCACCGAAGCGCGCCTCAATGAGGTCTGCCGACGCCTGGCCGACCTGCCGTCCAAGCGCCTGGTCCTGGAGCGCCTGATGCAGGAAGCCAAGCGCCTTTTGCTGTTTACCGGCAGCTCCGCGAATGAAATCTGCTACCAGCTGGGGTTCAAGGACCCGGCGTATTTCAGCCGGTTTTTCCTTCGCTATGCCCAGGTGACGCCGGGGGAGTATCGCTTGCGGCAGTCTGGCTTGCGTTGACGCTCCACGCGCCACCCAGTGCCGTGTACAGGTTCACCTCCGCCACCAGTTGCGCCAGCCGATCCACAATCAACGCTTGCTGTGAGCTGAACAGCGAGCGTTGCGCATCGAGGAACGTCAGGTTGCTGTCCACGCCGCTGCGGTAGCGGTGTTGAGCCAGGTCGTAATAAGCCTGGTTGGCGGCGACGAAATCCCGTTGCGCGGCCAATTGATCGTTGAACGTCTGGCGTGCAGCGAGGCCATCGGCGACTTCCTGGAACGCGGTCTGGATGGATTTTTCGTACTGCGCCACGGTGATGTCTTTCTGCAATTTGGCGTAGTCGAGGCTGGCACGCAGGCTGCCCGCGTTGAAGATCGGCAGGTTGATCTGCGGCTGGAACGTCCAGGTGCCCGAGCCGCCCTTGAACAAACCCGACAGGTCCTTGCTGGTGCTGCCGGCGTTAGCGGTGAGGGTGATCGACGGAAAGAACGCGGCACGCGCCGCACCGATATTCGCGTTGGCGGCTTGCAACTGGTATTCGGCCTGGAGGATATCCGGGCGACGTTGCAGCAGGTCGGACGGCAGCCCTGCCGGCACGCGTGCCACCAAGTCATCGGCCAATGGGCGGGCGGGCAGATTTTCATCCACCGGGCCGCCCACCAGCAAGGCGAGATTGTTGAGGTCCTGGGCAACCTGGCGTTCATAACGGGCCACGCTGGCGCGGGTGCTTTCCACCGCCGTGCGCGCTTGTACCACGTCCAGCGCCGAAGCTTTGCCCGCGGTTTTGCTGCGGTTGGTCAACTGCCAGCTGTGATCATTGGCAACCAGGGTTTGCTCGGCCAGGGCCAGCAGTTCCTGGTCGGCGCGCCAGGTCAGGTAAGCGTTGGCGACGTTCGCCACCAGGCTCAGTTGCGCGCTGCGCCGTGCCTCTTCGGTGCCCAGGTAGTTCAGCATCGCCTGTTCACTGAGGCTGCGCACACGGCCGAACAAATCCAGCTCGTAGGCGCTCAACCCCAAGGTGGCGGAGTAGTTGGAGGTGATCGCCGACTTGCCGGTGCCGGTCACGTCGCCGGGCAGTTTCTGACGTTTGCCGGCACCGCTGGCGGACACCGCCGGGAACAGGTCCGCGCGCTGGATGCGGTACTGCGCCTGGAACGCTTGCACATTGAGTGCCGCCACCCGCAAGTCACGGTTATTGACCAGCGCAGCGTCAATCAGCTGTTGCAGGGCCGGGTCATGGAACAGTTGTTGCCAGTCCGGTTTCACCGCCAGAGTTCCGGCCTGGGCCAGGCTGTAGACACCGCCTTGGGGGTACTGTGCAGGCGTAGGGGCAGGTGGCCGTTGGTACTCGGGAATCAGCGAGCAACCGCCGAGCAGCCAAGCCATGCCGACAGTGGTGAGCGTCAATTTGTTCATCAGGCGCCAACCATCCATTTGGCCAGGCCATGGCGGCCACTCACGCCCAATTTGGCGGCGGCACGCTTGAGATAGGTTTCGATCGAGCTGTTTTTCACGCTGAGTTTTTCCGCTATTTGCGGCACGGTGCCGCCGGTCAGCAGGCCGAGACAGACTTCCTGCTCCCGCGCCGAGAGGGTGATTTCACTGAGGGACAAACGCTTGTAGAACTCACGTTGCAACTGTGATTGTTCGAGCAGATTGTGGACCGGCTCAGCTTCTGTATGAGAGGTCTGGCGCAAGAGTTGCGCGTGCCGCTCCATCAGTGGCAGCAGGGTGTCTGACAGGCACTTGAGGAACGACAGTTCGGCCAGGGAAAACCCACGTTGGGTCGCTTGGCGATAGAACGAAATCACACAGCGTCGATTGCCCTGGCGAGACACCAGGTTGCACTGGTGCGAGGTGCCCAGCGGGCAGGTGCTGCTGGCCTTGGCCTTCATCTGGATCAGCAGCGGGTCTTGCATGCGCAGCATCTCTCGCAGCAGCGGGTGGTCTTTGAGGGGCCGCAAAGGTTGGGGCGCACAGAGGTCTTTTTTCAGGCCGGCGCTGCCCAGCAATTTGATGTCGAGCGCGCTGTCGCGCAGTTCATCGAGGGTCCATTCACTCAGGTCCACCAGGTGAATGGGCACCCATTTGTCCACCAGGTGCAACATGTTGGCGGCGAAGCTCGGGTGGCCGCTGTTTGAAATCAACTCACCCAATTCAGCATAGAAATGCGGGCTTTGCGTGTTGCCAATACTGCGATTCAGACTCATAGCCATCTCATCCTTGATGTCGAAAACCGTCAACGGTTGCCCGTACGTGTGCAGGCCTCCCGTTCTCCTTGAACCTGGGTCGGTGCTCGAGGCTTCATTTAGCCACGTGGATTTGTCCTACGTATGTAGCGGAAACGAGGGACACAACCTGCCATAAAAACGGTGTCACTAATTCGACGTTTCTGACGGTGTATTCCGCCTTTGAAAAATAGAGTTTGGTTTTTAGAGTTAGTTAACTAGTTGATTTTTAATGTGAAAATCAATTTTAAATAAAATTTTGAGAAATCTGACATCGGCCAGATATAGCTAATCTCCTACATCGCTTTAATCGATTCAGCAATGAACCATCAGGCAGGCCCATTCCTGTCCATTTGGGTGTCCGGGTTTCGGGTGTCAGACACACTCCTAGCCCCATGCTCCAATCCGGCGCATTCGTCGTAATGGGCCACCTTGCGCGGCCAGTGCCTGACCCCCATGAGAAGGATCTTATGAAGCATCTCAACAGCCTGCCGGCCAGCTTCCCCCTCACCGCCGCCCAACAAGACATCTGGCTCGATCAACTGCGGGCAGGCGACTCGCCGCTGTACAACATCGGCGGTTATGTCGATTTCGCAGGCCCCGTGGTGCCCGACCTGATCCGACGCGCCGTCGAGCTGCTGGTGGCCAAGCACGATGCGTTACGTACCCAATTGCACAGCGATGGGAGCGGCCTGCCCCGGCAAACCTTCGCCGCTACTTTGATGGCAGAGGTGGCACTGCATGACTTCTCTGGGTTGCCCGACCCCAAGGCAGCGACCCAGGCCCTGATGCAGACGCAAATGGCCCGCCCCTACGCCATGACCGATGAGCCGTTGTTCCGCTTTTTCCTGGTCAAGCTCGATGACGATCACTACCGCCTCGGTACTCAGGCTCATCACCTGATCCTCGACGGCTGGGGCTTTGGCCAAATGCTGCAATCCCTGGCGCACCTGTACACCGCCCTGGAGCATGGGCGACAACCGGAACCCGACGCACCGTCCTATATCGAATTCATCGACACTGACCTGCGCTACCATCAATCCGCGCGTTATGCCCGCGACCGCGCGTATTGGCTAGACAAGTACAAGGTGCTGCCCGAGCCGCTGCTCACTCCCAAACTGAACGCCCTGGCGCCGAGCAATACCCTGGTGCAACCCTTCCCGGTGACGCTGCTCAACCGCATGGAGCAAGTGGCCAACCGTTACCAGGCCTCGGCGTTTCACGTGTTGCTGGCGGCGATGTACGTGTATTTCACCCGTACCTATCAGCGTGATGAGTGGGTGGTAGGGCTGCCGATTCTCAACCGCTCCAACGCACGTTTTCGTTCCACCGTGGGGTTGTTCACCCAAGTGAGCGCGGTGCGTTTTCAGTTCAGTGAGCAGTTGCCGTTCAGTGCGCTGGTGCGTGGTGTGCGCGATCAGCTCAAACAGGATTTTCGCCACCAGCGCTTTCCCTTGAGTGAGATGAACCGCGAGTTGGGCCTGCGTCGCACTGATCGCGGCCAGTTGTTCGACCTGTCGGTATCCTTCGAGCAGGACGACCATGACCTGCGCTACGGCCATGTCCAGGCTCGTGCAATCAAGGTCTCCAACCACCACGAGCCGCTGCCGATTGCGATTCACCTGCGCAGCAACCGCTACCAGGACACCGCGTGCCTGCATTGCGTCTATAACGAAGCGTACTTCCAGCACGACGAGGTGCAGGCGTTGGCGCAGCGCTTCACCTGGCTGCTGGAGCAGGGCCTGGAAAACACCGGGTTGGCCCTGGCCGAGTTTCCCCTGGTGACACCGGCCGAGCAGGCGCAACTGCAACAGTGGAATGCCACCGCGCAACCCAACACCGTACCGCAGACCTTGCACGGGCGCATCGAAGCCCAGGTCGCGCGTACGCCCGATGCCATCGCGGCGATTTACCGAGGGCAGCCACTGACTTACCGGCAGCTCGATCAGCAGGCCAATGCCTTGGCCTATCAGCTGTTGACCCACGGTGTGGAACCGGATGATCGCGTGGCAATTGTGGCCCGGCGTGGCCTGGACACGTTGGTGGGATTGCTGGCGATCCTCAAGTCCGGCGCCTGCTATGTGCCGGTTGATCCTGCCCATCCCGCCGAACGCCTGGACTACCTGCTGCACGACAGCGCGCCTGTGGCGGTGCTGACCCAGCATGATCTGCTGCATCGGGTGCCCGCCTCAGAGGTGCCGGTACTGCTGCTGGACCGACCCGCAGTGCACTTGGGCGAGAGCCCGCGTGTCGCAGCCGGCCCGTCGAGCCTCGCTTATGTTATCTACACCTCCGGCTCCACCGGATTGCCCAAGGGCGTGATGGTCGAGCATCACACGGTGTCCAACCTGGTGGACTGGCACTGCCAGGCCTTCAATCTTCACGCTGGCAGCCACACCGCCAGTGTGGCCGGGTTCGGTTTTGATGCGATGGCCTGGGAAGTCTGGCCGGCACTGTGCGTGGGCGCGACGCTGCATCTACCACCGGCCCATGAAGGTGCCGAAGACATCGATGCACTGCTCGACTGGTGGCGCGCACAGCCGCTGGATGTGTGTTTCCTGCCGACACCGGTCGCCGAGTACGCTTTCAGCCAGCGCCTGGAACACCCGACCCTGCATACCCTGTTGATCGGCGGCGACCGCCTGCGCTCATACACTCGGGCGCAAACCTTCGACGTGATCAACAACTATGGCCCCACCGAAGCCACGGTGGTTGCTACCTCCGGGCGTGTGGATGTCGGTGGTCCGTTGCATATCGGCGGGCCGATCACCAATGCCAGCGTGTACCTGCTGGATGAACAACAACGCCAGGTGCCCATCGGCGCCACGGGGGAGCTGTACGTCGGCGGTAAAGGCGTGGCGCGCGGCTATCTGAACCGGCCCGAGTTGAGTGCCGAACGCTTCCTTGATAACCCGTTCGGCGACGGTCGTCTGTATCGCACCGGCGACCTGGCGCGTTGGTTACCCGACGGCAACCTGGAGTACCTGGGGCGCAACGATGATCAGGTGAAAATTCGAGGCGTGCGTATCGAACTGGGGGAAATCGAGTCGGCCCTGGCGACTCACTCGGCAGTTCAAGAAGCCGTGGTGCTGTTTCGCGAGGGGCAATTGTTGGCGTGGTTCGTCGAGCGGCATCACGTCGACATCGACATGCTACGTGCCCATCTGCAAGTCTCGCTGCCGGATTACATGCTGCCCGCGGCCTACGTGAAACTCGACGTTTTACCCCTGACAGCCAACGGCAAGCTCGACCGCAAGGCCCTGCCGGCACCGACCCAGGCCGCCTTTATCACTCGTGTGTTCGAGGCGCCGCGCGCGGGTGTGGAGACGACGTTGGCACAGATCTGGGCTGACCTCTTGCAGGTGCAGCAGGTCGGGCGTCACGACCACTTCTTCGAACTGGGCGGGCATTCATTGCTGGCGGTACAACTGGTGCAACGCATGCGCCAGGCCGGGTTGCAGGCCGATGTGCAGGTGCTGTTCGGCCAGCCAACGTTGTCGGCGCTGGCGGCGGCCAGTGCCGGCAGCGACAGGGAGGTGCCGGCCAACCGAATTGCGACGGGTTGTACCCATATCACCACGGACATGCTCGCCCTGGCCGAGCTGGACCCGCCGAGCCTGGATCGGATCATCGCGGGCATTCCCGGTGGTGCGGCGAATGTGCAGGAAATCTACCCGCTGGCGCCGTTGCAGGAAGGCTTGCTCTACCACCACATTACCGACGAACGCGACCCGTACCAGCAACACGCGATGTTCAGTTTTGCCCGGCGCGAGCAACTGGACGCGTTTGCCCAGGCCCTGCAACAGGTGATCGATCGTCACGATATCCTGCGCACCAGCCTGGTGTGGGATGCCCTTGAACAGCCCATGCAAGTGGTGTGGCGCCATGCGTCATTGCGCGTCGAGCCGCTGCGTGAACCCTGTGAACCCCTCGACTTGCGCCAGGCACCGCTGATGGCCCTGGAGTACGCCGAAGACCCGCAGCAGCAACGCTGGGTGGCGAGGTTACGCTTCCATCATCTGGTCAATGACGCCACCTCCATGACGGTACTGGCAAACGAAATCCGCGCCCACATGCTCGGTCAACAGGCGCAACTTCCGCTGCCGGTGCCTTATCGCAACGTAGTGGCACAGAGTCGCTCCGCGGCGCAGCAGATCGCCCACGAGGCGTACTTTCGTGAGCGGCTGGCGGATGTCAGCGAGCCGACCCTGGCGTTCGGTTTGCAGGAACATCAGCTGGACCGCAATGAAATCGAAGCATTCGAACGGTCGGTCACTGACCTCCTCAACCGGCGTTTGCGCGCACAGGCCAGCGTGATGGGCGTGAGCGCCGCGAGCCTGTTCCACCTGGCCTGGGCCCATGTGCTGGGCTGCGTATCAGGGCGCGATGACGTTGTGTTCGGTACTGTGCTGCTGGGCCGCTTGCAGGCGGGCGAGGGCGCAGACCGTGCACTGGGTATGTTTATCAATACCTTGCCGCTGCGGGCGTGCTTGGCCGGCAAAACCGTGGTTGAGGCGTTGGGCGACACCCATGCTCAATTAAGCGCCTTGCTCGTTCACGAGCAAGCGTCCCTGGCGTTGGCGCAGCGGTGCAGCAGCGCCACACCCCTGTTCAACAGCCTGCTCAACTATCGGCACACAGGCGCCGACAAGGACTTTAACCTGGTGCCGGGCGTCGCCTTGATCAGCAGTGAAGACATCGTCAGTTATCCGCTGATGATCAGCGTGGACGATACCGCCAGTGGTTTTCGTCTCAAGGCGATGGCGCCGCGTGAGGTGGGGGCCGAGCGTTTGCTGGACTACCTCGACACCGTGTTGAACGGGCTGGTGGACGCCCTTGAGCAAGCCCCGCACACGCTTCTGAGCGAGGTGCCGGTGTTACCCTCCGGCGAGTTACGCAAGCTGTTGGTGGACTTCAACCCTGGTGAAATCGACTACCCCACGACCGTCACCCTGCAAGGGCTGTTTGAAGCCCATGCGCGACATACCCCGCATGGCATTGCCGTGCAGGCCGATGCAGGCCAACTGACCTACCGCGAGCTCAACGAGCGCGCCAACCAGTTGGCTTTCCACCTGCGCGAGCGTGGGGTGCAACCCGATTCGCGGGTGGCGTTGTGCGTCGAGCGCGGGTTGGAGCTGGTCGTGGGTTTGCTGGCGATTCTCAAGGCCGGGGGTGCCTATGTACCGCTGGACCCGGGCTTCCCGAGCGAGCGCCTGGCCTACATGCTCAAAGACAGTCAACCCGTGGCACTGCTGGTACACGCAGCTACGCGTGAGTTACTGGGTGAAGTCTCGATCCCGGTCATCGACTTCGACCGTTGTGCCTGGAGCCAGGCACCGACCGGCAACCCCCTGGTCCCTGGCCTGACTGCCGCCAACTTGGCCTATGTGATGTATACCTCCGGCTCCACGGGGACGCCGAAAGGCGTAATGGTCGAGCATCGTGGCCTGTGCAACCTGATGCAGTGGGCTTCCCGGTTGTGCCCGGACGCTGAAGGTGGAGCCTTGCTGCAAAGGGCTCCGTTCAGTTTCGATGGCTCGGTGTGGGAGCTGTTCTGGCCGTTGACCCATGGCATGCGCCTGGTGCTGGCACGGGTTGACGGCCATCGCGAACCGGCTTACCTGGCGCAAGTGATTCGCGCGCAGCACATTACGGTGATCCAATTTGTACCTGCCATGCTGCAGCAATTCCTCGAATTGGAAGTGTCAGCGTTGTGCAGCAGCCTCACCGATGTCTTTTGCGGCGGCGGCGAACTGACCGAAGCCTTGGCCCGCGCCGTCCGGGCGCGCCTACCCCAGGTGCGATTGCACAACGTCTATGGGCCTACCGAAGCCACGGTAGACAGTTGTATCTGGACCCTGGAGCCCGGTGCGCCGGTGCCTGCCCTGCAGTTGCCGATCGGGCGGGCTATCAGCAATACCCGCCTCTATGTGCTGGATGAGCGCGACAGGCCGGTGCCGCTGGGTGTCAGCGGTCAGCTACACATCGGCGGTGTCGGGGTCGCGCGAGGCTACCTGGGGCTGGAG
>NZ_JBOICG010000588.1:0-4674 GCF_050739995.1 Pseudomonas sp.
GGCGATACGTATTGCGACGTCAAATCCCTCAGCGACCAGATCGACGAATTGATCATCACAGTGCAGCTCAAGCTCAATGTCGGGATAGCGTCGCTGAAAACCCGGCAGCCAGTGCGATAGATCCAGCGTCCCCACTACCAGCGGAACACTGACCCGCAACAAGCCTTCCGGGCGCTGATGCCCCTGGGCGACAGCCTGGGAAGCCGCCTCGATGCGATCAAGAATATCGACGCACGCGGCGTAGTACTGCTCCCCAGCCGAGGTCAGGCTGAAACGCCGCGTATTGCGATTGATCAGTTGGGCGCCCAATTCAATTTCCAGCTGCTGCAACTGTCGGGAAATCGTCGAATGCGTGGTGTCCAGGCGTTCTGCGGCGGCAGAAAAACCCTTGGCTTCAACGATGCACCGAAAGGCGCGCATGGCGGATAACTGGTTCATGAATCAGGCGATCCCAGGCTGCTTAGGAGAATCAGTTAACCGGCAAAGCAATGATTTGCGAAGTGGTCAGTACCGAGCCGAAGGTGTCTTCAATCTCAGCCAGCGCCGCGTTGTGCAACTCATCCTTGCTCACCGTACGGCCATCGATACGGGTGATCGCCCGAGTAGCGGTGGCATCGGATGCTACCACAACGTCATAACCCAACGGTGCGGCGTCCCGGGCGGCGCCGGCGACACAGGCGTGGGTCATCAAGCCCGTGATGATCAGCGTCTTGACACCTGCCTGCTTCAATTGGGCATCCAGGTTGGTGCTGGCAAACACGCTGACGGTGGTTTTCTGAACGACCTTATCTTGTGGGCGTGGCTTCATCAGCGGATGAAAATCAACTGTCTTGCCATTAGTGGCGAATACAGCAGCGCCGTCCGGGGCAATATGCTGCACGTTGATAACCTGGATGTGCTCCTTGTCGGCAAACTTGATCAGACGCTGGGTGTTTTCCAGGGCTTTCATGCCATCGGGGATCGGCATACGGCCGGTGAAGTATTCATTCTGGAAGTCGATTACCAGCAAGGCGGTGGTTTTCGGATCCAGTCGACCGATGGGCTCGGCGCCCGACATGGCGCGAATGGTCGGGTGTGAGTTCGCAGCAGGTTCAGCGGCGACTGCAAATTGGCCGAGACCCATCATCATGCCCAAGCCAATAAGCGTGTGTTTGAACAATGAAGGCAACGAGCGAGCGGGTTGAGCAGCAAGGGCATAGGTCATGATGCTAATTCCTGTAGAGGTAGGTGAGTGACGAAGCCCAGTCTAGGGAGCTGTAATCAGCAGACCAACGCACCAATCAGCACAATATCTGTTTGGAATTTGCACAAATACCATTAAAAAAAAGGCAAAAAAAATCCCCGTATCTTTCGATACGAGGATTTTTAATATGGTCGGGGTAAGGGGATTCGAACTCCTGACATCCTGCTCCCAAAGCAGGCGCGCTACCGGCCGGCGCTATACCCCGGTAAAAAAAAGGCGACCTTTCAGTCGCCTTCTTCGATCCGTGCTTTTGGCCTCTGATCTTAAGATTCGATTCCAGCGTCAACTGGTTTCAAAAATGGTGGGTCGTGTGGGATTCGAACCTACGACCAATTGGTTAAAAGCCAACTGCTCTACCAACTGAGCTAACGACCCAAATATGGTCGGGGTAGGGGGATTCGAACTCCCGACATCCTGCTCCCAAAGCAGGCGCGCTACCGGACTGCGCTATACCCCGATTTTGAAATTGGCTCCGTGACCAGGACTCGAACCTGGGACCCAATGATTAACAGTCATTTGCTCTACCGACTGAGCTATCACGGAACTACATATCTCAAATGTGCAACTTTTACTGCGATGTTACTTTCTCTTCGACCTGTCCGTATCGCTACGTTCATGTCTCTGAGGCGCGCTATTCTACAATCTTAAAAACCCCTGTCAACCCTTTAAATTGCTTTTAAGACAATGATTTGCGCTTGTTTCTGATTTCTTCTTGGGGAGAAGAAACCCGTGGGCTGACGTTGCTGCGGGGCGCACTTTACAAGCCTTTTCCTTACAGTTCAACGCCCTATCGAAAAAAAAAGGCCCTGCAATGCAGGGCCTTCTTTTATTACGCCAATAACTGGGTTCAGTGGAAGACGATTTCGTCGTTTTCCACAACCGCCTCGACACGGGTGCCTGGCATAAAGCTGCCCGACAGGATCAACTGCGCCAGCGGGTTTTCGATCCAACGCTGGATCGCACGCTTCAGAGGCCGTGCGCCATACACTGGGTCGTAACCGACCGCGATCAGCTTGTCCAACGCCTCGTTGCTCAGCACCAAGTCCAGCTCACGCTCAGCCAGACGGCCACGCAGGCGTCCCAACTGAATCTCGGTGATGCCCGCGATCTGATCCCGTGCCAGAGGCTCGAAGATCACCACTTCGTCGACCCGGTTGATAAATTCCGGACGGAAATGGGTGGTCAACGCGTCCATAACTGCAGCACGTTGTGCTTCACGATCACCCACCAACTCCTGGATCTGCGCCGAGCCCAGGTTGGAAGTCATCACAATCACCGTATTACGGAAGTCCACGGTACGTCCGTGGCTGTCCGTCAGGCGGCCATCTTCCAGCACTTGCAACAGGATGTTGAACACATCCGGGTGCGCCTTCTCGACCTCATCCAGCAGGATCACCGAGTAAGGCTTGCGCCGCACGGCTTCGGTCAGGTAACCGCCCTCTTCGTAGCCCACATACCCTGGTGGAGCGCCGATCAAGCGTGCCACCGAGTGCTTCTCCATGAACTCGGACATATCGATCCGCACCATCGCCTCTTCAGTATCGAAGAGGAACTCGGCCAGCGCCTTGCACAACTCGGTCTTACCCACACCGGTCGGGCCGAGGAACATGAACGAGCCACTCGGACGGTTCGGATCGGACAAACCGGCCCGGGAACGCCGCACCGCGTTGGACACCGCCACAACCGCTTCTTCCTGGCCGATGACGCGCTGATGCAACAGGCTTTCCATCTTCAGCAGCTTGTCCCGTTCGCCCTCGAGCATTTTCGACACTGGAATGCCAGTCCACTTCGAGACGACTTCGGCAATTTCTTCCTCGGTCACCTTGCTGCGCAGCAACTGGTTTTCGCTGTGTCCATGCTGGTCGACCATCTGCAGGCTGCGTTCCAGGTCCGGGATCACCCCGTACTGCAACTCGGCCATGCGGTTCAGGTCGCCTTTACGGCGTGCAGCTTCCAGTTCCTGGCGGGACTGCTCGATTTTTTGCTGGATCTGCGCAGAACCCTGTACTTCGGCTTTTTCCGAGGTCCAGATTTCTTCCAGATCCGAATACTCACGCTCCAGGCGGACGATTTCTTCCTGGAGTTTTTCCAGGCGTTTTTTCGCCGCGTCGTCTTCCTCTTTCTTCAGGGCCTGGGACTCAACCTTCAGTTGAATCAGGCGCCGATCCAGGCGGTCGAGCACTTCCGGCTTGGAGTCGATCTCCATACGGATGCGGCTGGCCGCTTCGTCGATCAAGTCGATGGCCTTGTCGGGCAATTGACGGTCGGTGATATAGCGGTGGCTCAACTTGGCCGCCGCAATGATCGCACCGTCAGTAATGGCCACCTTATGGTGGACCTCATAGCGCTCTTTCAGGCCACGCAGGATCGCGATGGTGTCTTCTTCGCTCGGCTCTTCCACCAGCACTTTCTGGAAACGACGCTCAAGGGCCGCGTCCTTTTCAATGTACTGGCGATATTCGTTGAGCGTCGTGGCACCGACACAATGCAACTCGCCCCGCGCCAAGGCCGGCTTGAGCATGTTGCCCGCATCCATGGAACCTTCGCCTTTACCGGCGCCAACCATGGTGTGCAGTTCGTCGATAAACAGAATGATCTGCCCTTCCTGCTTCGACAGTTCGTTCAGCAGGGATTTCAGGCGCTCTTCGAACTCGCCACGGAACTTGGCACCGGCGATCAACGACCCCATGTCCAAAGACAACAGGCGCTTGCCTTTCAAGCCGTCGGGCACCTCGCCATTAATGATGCGCTGGGCCAAGCCCTCAGCGATCGCGGTTTTACCCACGCCAGGCTCACCGATCAACACCGGGTTGTTCTTGGTGCGACGCTGCAGGACCTGAATGGTGCGGCGAATTTCATCGTCACGGCCGATCACCGGATCAAGCTTGCCTTCTTCGGCGCGCTTGGTCAGGTCGACGGTGTATTTATCCAGTGCTTGGCGCGACTCCTCATGGTTAGGGTCGTTCACCGCGTCACCACCACGCAGATTGTTGATGGCGTTCTCCAGGGCTTTCTTGCTCACGCCCTGCCCAAGCAACAACTTGCCGAGCTTGCTGTTCTCGTCCATCGCGGCGAGCAGCACCAGCTCACTGGAGATGAACTGGTCGCCTTTTTGCTGGGCTAGACGGTCTGCCTGGTTGAGCAGGCGCGCCAGATCCTGCGACATGTTCACGTCGCCAGTAGGATTTTGGATTTTCGGCAGTTGGTCGAGCTCTTTGCTCAACTCCTTGCGCAGGCTGTTGACGTCGAAGCCCACCTGCATCAGCAAAGGCTTGATAGAACCGCCTTGCTGCTCCAGGAGCGCCTGCATCAAGTGCGCAGGCTCAATGGCCGGGTGGTCTAGGCCCACCGCCAAGGATTGAGAGTCAGACAATGCCAACTGCAATTTGCTGGTTAAACGATCAATACGCATTAGTCACCTTCCTTTTGAG
>NZ_JBOICG010000589.1:0-5934 GCF_050739995.1 Pseudomonas sp.
GCCATGGATGGCGCGGGGCGGCGGCCCCCCAAATCAATGTCGGATTGCGGGCACACCGAGCCTAGGCGAGGTGCCGAGTGTTGGGGCAAGAGCCCTTTGGTTACTTTGGGGCTTTTCCAAAGTGACCCGCTGTAAGAGCGGAACCGCCAGCCGCCGTTACCTGAATAACGGATATGTCCCCATTCCAGCGTCCCCCCAGTAGACCGCCATCGCAGGCAAGCCAGCTCCCACAGAAAAGCCCCCAGCAAGCCCCACTTCGATGACCATTTACACCCCCAAGATGGCAAGATGCTCGCCGCTCAGGTTTACTACTCCCAGAGTAACGGATTCACCGACCTTGCCCGTCGGCTCATCAAGGTCATCGAATGGACAAATACACCCCCCACACCTGGGAACCCCACGAGCGTCCGAGCCTGCCCGGTTCGCCGTCCACACCGCTGCACCCCACCCACAAGCGCTGGCTGTTCGCGCTGGTAGGCGTGCTGGTAGCGATCACCGGTGGCCTGGGTAACGCTCTGGTCATCGCCAACCTGCAATACCTGCAAGGCGCATTGGGGGCGACCACCGCCGAAATGGCCTGGCTGCCCGCCGCCTATGTGATGACCAACGTGTGCATGAACCTGCTGCTGGTGAAGTTCCGCCAGCAGTTCGGCCTGCGTGCATTCACCGAGGTGTTCCTGGTGCTCTATGCGCTGGTGACCTTCGGCCACTTGTTCGTCAACGACCTCAGTTCGGCCATCGCGGTGCGGGCGGCCCACGGCATGGTGGGCGCGGCGCTGAGCTCGCTGGGCTTGTACTACATGATCCAGGCATTCCCGGCCAAATGGCGCCTCAAGGCCTTGGTGCTGGGGTTGGGCACCGCGCAGTTGGCCTTGCCCCTGGCGCGCTTGTTCTCCGAAGACTTGCTGCAGATTGCCGAATGGCGTGGCCTGTACCTGTTCGAACTGGGCCTGGCGTTGATCTGCCTGGGCTGCGTGTTCTTGCTCAAGTTGCCACCCGGCGACCGCTTCAAGACTTTTGAAAAACTCGACTTCCTGACCTTCGCCATCCTCGCCACCGGCGTGGCCCTGCTGTGCGCGGTGCTGTCCCTGGGGCGGATCGATTGGTGGCTGGAAGCACCGTGGGTCGGCATCGCCTCGGCCTGTTCGCTGGTGTTGATCATGGCGGGGCTGGCCATTGAGCATAACCGCACCAACCCAATGCTGATGACCCGCTGGCTGGGCAGTGGTGTGATGATCCGCCTGGCGCTCGCGGTGATCCTGATTCGCATGGTGCTGTCCGAACAGTCCACCGGTGCGGTGGGGTTCATGCAGATGTTGAACATGAGCTACCAGCAGATGCACACACTGTACGTGGTGATGCTGGCCGGAGCGATTGCCGGGCTGGTGGTCAGCGCGTTGACCATCAACCCGGCGCACTTGCTGATGCCGTTGGTGATCTCCCTGGCGCTGATGGCCACGGGCTCTGTGATGGACAGTTTCTCCAGCAACCTGACCCGACCGCAAAACCTGTATATCAGCCAGTTCCTGTTGGGCTTTGGTGGCACCTTCTTCCTGGGACCGACCATGGTACTGGGCACCAAGAATGTGCTGACCAACCCACGCAACCTGGTGAGTTTTTCGGTGATGTTCGGTATTTGCCAGAACCTCGGCGGCCTGATCGGTGCGGCCTTGCTCGGCACCTTCCAGATCGTGCGCGAGAAGTACCATTCGAGCATGATCGTCGAGCACCTGACGTTGCTTGACCCGCGTGTGGCCGCGCGGGTACAGAGCGGCGGTTCGGCCTATGGCGGTATCGTCGCCGACCCGGAACTGCGCAACCTCATGGGCATTCGCAGCCTCGCCACGGCGGCGACTCGGGAAGCGAACGTAATGGCTTACAACGATGTCTTCATGCTGATTGCGATCATCGCGATGTTGACCATGATCTGGATCTTTATCCGCAGCCTATGGCTGTTAAGCACCACCAAAGCAGCCACTCCCGTTCAACCCAGCGGCGTATCTTCATGACTGAACCTTCAACGACCACCACAACTGCCATCGCCGCCACACCCGAAGGCAGCACGCCACCCGGCGCCGTGCCTACCGAGCTGCGGCCGTTGCGGGTGCGGATTATTTCTTCCCTGGGCTTTGCCGCGATTGCCATCGTCGGCGTGCTGATCGTGCTGTATGCCTGGCAATTGCCGCCATTCAGCAGCGCCGTGGAAACCACCGAGAACGCTTTGGTGCGCGGCCAAGTGACGATTATTGGCCCGCAACTGAGCGGCTATGTGTTTGAAGTGCCGGTGCAGGACTTTCAGTATGTGAAGACCGGCGACTTGTTGGTGCGCCTGGATGACCGCATCTACAAGCAGCGCCTCGACCAGGCGCTGGCGCAACTGGCGGTGCAGAAGGCCTCGTTGGCCAATGTGGTGCAGCAGCGCAACAGCGCCGAAGCCACCATCAAGCTACGCCAGGCTGCGTTGGCGGACAGCGAGGCGCAGTCGCGCAAGAGCACCGCGGACCTGCGTCGTAATGAAGAATTGATCAGCGACGGCTCGGTGTCCAAGCGCGAGCTGGACGTGACCCGTGCGGCGAATGCGCAGACGATTGCCTCGGTGGCCCAGGCCCAGGCCAGCCTGGAAATCGCCCGGCAGGATTTGCAAACGGTGATCGTCAATCGCGGTTCACTGGAGGCCGCCGTGGCGAGTGCCGAGGCGGCGGTGGAATTGGCGCGGATCGACCTGTCCAACACCCGCATTACCGCACCGCGTGACGGCCAGTTGGGGCAGATTGGCGTACGCCTCGGCGCCTACGTCAATTCCGGCGCACAGTTGATGGCCCTGGTGCCGCCGCAGTTGTGGGTGATCGCCAACATGAAAGAAACCCAGATGGACAACGTGCAGGTCGGCCAGCCGGTGACCTTTACCGTGGATGCGCTGAACCATCGCAAGTTTCACGGCACGGTGCAGCATATTTCCCCGGCGACCGGTTCCGAGTTCAGCCTGTTGCAGTCCGATAACGCCACCGGCAACTTCGTGAAGATCGCCCAGCGCGTGCCGGTGCGGATTACGGTAGACCCGGATCAGGCCGAAAGTGAGCGGTTGCGGCCAGGGTTGTCTGTGGTGGTGAGTATCGACACGGCAGGGCGCCTGAAAAACAGTCCGCCCTGATACACAAAGGACCAAAATGTGGGAGGGGGCTTGCCCCCGACTGCAATAGGTCAGCCACGAATCATGTCACTGAGCCACCACTATCGGGGGCAAGCCCCCTCCCACATTTGTGGTGTATTTCATGCTGAATTCGAGGTGGGTCGACTGGCCTTGTTCCAGTCGCTTCAAGCCTGGACGCTTAGGTAGATGGTGGGCATTCACCGGATGGCTCACCGGCTCAATGCAAAAGAACGCCAGCCCCGGTGGGCAATACAGCAGGAAGTAATCGGCGCCGGTGGCCTGGCATTCCAAGGCATACCCCAACTCCGGCTGCTCGATCAGACAGCGCCCGTCCCATTGGCAAAACCCATTGTCCACCAAGCCTTCCGGCAATGCCTTGAGCTGCTGGAAGTCCCAATCCACCGGAACCGGTGCCAGCCCGGTAGGCAGTTTGGACGCATCACTCATCCACACCTGCGACGCCTTGGCCTGTAACCGCGTCCCCGGCCTACGCGGCAAATAGGGATGCAAGCCCAACCCATGCCACGCTGCGTGTTCAGCCAGATGCGTCACGCTCAAGCCGATGCTCAGCTCGCCACCGTATAAGCGAAACCGCTGCTCGGCGCGATAGGCAAACGGCGCGTCGCATTCCATCGCCAGCACCACTTCATTCGCCGTGTGGCTGATCACTTGCCACGCCTGTTGCCAAGCCGAGCCGTGAATCGGCAGTGGATCGCTGAGGCTGTTCGGCGTCAGTGCCAGCCAACCATCGGGGTTATCAAAGCCGCCTTGGGCAATCCGGTTTGACCAGGGCGCCAATGGAAAACATCCCAGCTTGCCCGGCAAACCGCTGCTCACCGCGTGCTCATTACTGTGACGCAACAACGGTTGCCCGGTGGCGCGCACATACCAATTGACGATACTGCCACCTGTAGCCGGAGCCAGGGTGAGGTGGGTCAGGTGGTCTTCCAGTTCGATCAGCATGGTCATGCACCTAGAGTGCGAAGGTGGGTTCGGGCAACCCCTGGACACCGGGGTTGAGGGCGAATACGCCGCCGGCCAGGGACTGTTCGCTCTGGTCATCACGGATCGACGTGACGAACAACGTGTCCAGGCGGCTGCCGCCGAAAGCGCACATGGTGGGTTTCTTCACCGGCACGCTGAGGGAGCGGTCGAGGCGACCTTCAGGTGTGAAACGGTGGACCAAACCTGCATCGTTGGCGCAGATCCAATAGCAACCGTCGGCGTCGACCGCCGCGCCGTCGGGACGGCCGGGATGCTGGTGCATATCCACAAATACGCGGCGATTGGACGGTGTACCGGTTTCGATGTCGTAGTCGAACGCCCAGATCTGTTGCACCAACGGGTGCGAGTCCGAAGCGTACATCGTGCGGCCATCGGGGCTGAAGGCCAGGCCGTTCAGGGTGATAAAACCACTCAGCAGAGCCTGGGGCGTCTTACCTGCGATGAAGCGGTACAGGCTGCCCTCGGCCGCATTCAACCCCATGTTCAGCACCATGCTGCCGGCCCAGAAACGGCCCTGGCGATCACAGCGTCCGTCGTTCAAGCGCATGTCCGCACGCGGGTGTTCGACGGTTGCCAAACGCGTGGTATCGAGGCTGCCGTCGTTGTGCGGGGTGAGTTGGAAAAAGCCGGTCTCCATGCCGGCGACCCAGTTGCCGGCATCGGTACGCGCCATACAGGCGAGCATTTGTGGGGCTTTCCAGGCTGCGATATGCCCGGTAGTGGCGCTCCAACGTTGCAGGCCGCCGTTGGGAATGTCCACCCAGTACAGGGCATTTTCCTCGGGCACCCACACCGGGCATTCACCCACGGCATTGCGGGCGTCGACGATCAATTGAGCGGTCATGGGTCAGTCACCGAACGGCCCGGCCGCGCAGAATGCACCGCCTTGGTAGACCTTGGCCGGATCGTTGTCAGCCACGGGGGGCTGGGTTTCGACTTGGGCGCGGAACACTTCGGAGCTGTCCTTGGGCACAAAACCCAAGTGTGCGGCGTAGCGGTTATCCCACCAGGTATCGAGGTTGTCCGACATGCCGTAGACCACGGTGTGGCCGACGTTGGGTGTGTACAACGCACGCTCCAGCAGTTGCGTGAGGTCGTCGAAACTCAGCCAGGTGTGCATCATCCGCCGGTTCTGCGGTTCGAGGAACGAGGAGCCGATACGGATGCTCACGGTCTCGATGCCGTAACGGTCAAAGTAAAAACTGGCCATGTCTTCGCCGTAGGATTTGGACAGACCATAGTAGCTGTCCGGGCGGCGAGGGGAGTGGGCGTCGAGGGTCTCGCCTTGTTTGTGGAAGCCGATCACATGGTTGGAGCTGGCGAAGATCACGCGTTTCACGCCATGACGGCGGGCGGCTTCGTAGATATGGAAAATTCCGCAGATGTTGGCGCCCAGTACTTCTTCGAAGGAACGCTCCACCGACACGCCGCCGAAGTGCAGGATGGCATCCACACCTTCCACTAGCTGGTGCACGGCTTGTTTGTCGGCGAGGTCACAAGGTTGCACCTCTTCGGAGGTATCGGTGGCCGGAGCCATATTGGCGATGTCCGACAGGCGCAGTACACGGGCATAAGGGCGCAGGCGTTCACGCAGGACTTTGCCCAGGCCGCCGGCGGCGCCGGTGAGGAGCAGGCGATCAAAGGGGGCAGGCGTTGTGTTGGTCATGGGCGTTCCATTATTGTTGTAAGTTGTCGTATGACTTGCTGGGAGTATCGTTTTGGACTCCCCAGGTTGTCAACGCCTGTAGTGAGCGGGCTTGCCCCGCGCTGGGTGGCGA